>VGTH01000002.1:62500-243984 GCA_016874755.1 Deltaproteobacteria bacterium
CCGTTCGAGATCTTCCAAACGCCTCGTGTAATTCTCCATCATCTCACGGCGCGCGCCCGGGCGCGCGCCCGACAAGGCGTCGGCCGCGTCGACTAGCGGCGCTAAAATTGTCTCGGCTTTTACGTCTTCATGATGCGCCGCAATCGCATTGACGATTTTCGGCGACTCGCCGTACTTGCGCGCCAGCTCGGCGCCGATGATGGCGTGCGAGCCTTCGACCTCATGATCAACAGCTTTGCCAATGTCGTGCAGCAGCGCAGCGCGGCGCGCCTGCTTCTCGTTCAACCCCAACTCCGCCGCCATCGAGCCGCAGATAAACGCCGCTTCAATCGAATGCAGTAACACGTTCTGCGCATAGCTGTAGCGATATTTGAGCCGCCCCAAAAGTTTTACAATTTCAGGATGCACTCCAGCGACGCCGACGTCGAAGATCGCCTTCTGCCCGGCCTCCTTGATCGCGTCTTCCAACTCCTGTTCCGATTTGCGCACGACTTCTTCGATACGGCCAGGGTGGATACGCCCGTCCGACACCAACTTCTCAAGAGATAAGCGCGCGACCTCACGGCGGATCGGATTATGCCCCGAAATCACCACGGTTTCCGGCGTGTCGTCGACAATCAGGTCGATGCCTGTTGCCGCTTCCAGTGCGCGAATGTTGCGTCCCTCGCGACCGATGATTTTACCTTTCAATTCATCGTTCGGCAGCGGAAACACGGTCACCGAACGCTCGGCGACAAAGTCGCCGGCGAGCCGTTCGATCGCCAACGCGACGATCTTCTGGCTTCGGCGCACCGCATCTTCTTTGGCCTCCTCTTCGATCACGCGAATGCGTTTGGCCGACTCATGCTTGGCCTCTTCAACCATCTGATCGATCAGGCTCTTTCTTGCCTCCTCACGAGTCAAACCCGCAACCTGTTCCAGCTGTTTGCGCGCTTCGTCGATCTGCCGATCGCACTCGGCTGCTTTGTCGTCGACGTTTTTCTCCCGCGCCTTGAGCGACTGCTCGCGGCGCCCGAGCTCGGCTTCGCGCTTGTCAACCGATTCAATGCGTTTGTCGATGCCCTCTTCTTTGGTAATCAGCCGCTTTTCTTGATTCTGCAGCTCGCGTTTGGTCTCGCGCACCTCGTTTTCAAAGTTTCCTTTCTCCTTGAGCACACTATCCTTGGCCTGAATCTCGGCTTCCTTCTTGATCGCGCTCGCGTCCTTCTTCGCTTCATCAATGATACGCGCCGCAGCGCCTTGAGCGGATTGTACTTGGCCGCTCTGTTGTTTGCCGCGGAACCAGTTAAGTCCCAGCGCGATGATGATGCCGCCGACTAGGCCGGCAATGGTCATGATTAGTTCTTGACCCAATGAAAACACCCCCCTTCACAATAATTATCTTACACATTCTGCACAGACTGCGTCGCTATGCTCGCGCAGTCGATGGTTCTCCTTTCGGTAACAATTAAATGAACTCTTTGATCCCAGCTCTCGCACGGGACCGTTTCAACAACCTGAAAGTCGTATGCCAGCGCAACGAAAGTCGCGCCGGGCGAAAGCTCCTTTATCAATCGATCGTAATAACCCTTGCCATGCCCCAGACGATTGCCACGCTCATCGAACGCGATCCCCGGCACGAAAACCACCAACCCCCTGGCCTGGCCCGTTTCCAGCCGCTGCTCACCCTTGGGTTCAAGAATCCCCAATGGCCCGGCTTTGAAATCCAAAACGGACGACACCCGAATCAAGCTGAGGGTTCTGCCGGGCTCAATACGCGGAAAATAGACTGACTTTCCCGCTCTCTGGGCATTGTCAAAGACCTCTCGAGTCGAGACTTCGTTGTTGATCGAGCTATAAAGCGCCACCGCACCGGCGGCTCGGTATTGCGCGAGCTCTACGGCCCGGCGTTGAATCAGCCGGCTCCAATCGCCTGCGTCGGTCGCACTGAGCCCTTGACGCTGTGACAGGATAGCGCTGCGGATCGCTTGCTTGCTCGTCGCTTGAAAGGCCCCCCGCATTGTCGTTTTGCATCGGGGGAGAGATGAAGAGAAAATCCTTGGCCGGAAAAACTCTGCTCTATAGATCGGATCTACGTATCGACGAAGTCGGTCCCCTCGACAGCCGCCCGCCGCTTAGCATCACCGCCGGCGCAAATGTCCGGACAGCAGACGGGATTGCGACCCGCATTGACCAGCCCTTGGCAAAAGGCTGCCGAGCTCCCAACGGAATAAATAACGCGATCACCCAGTAGATCAGATCCATTAGTATTGCTTTTCCCCGTTCCCTCATCTTTCCACACCGCCTCGTTTAAGGCTTCTCCAGATGTTGCTCCGCGTTTCACGCGATGCACCGGAGAAATGGATCACCTTAAAGTCGTTAACCCTCCTCAGACAAAGTCGTTGACAGTTTTTCTGACAATTGATTCAGCCGGTGCAACACCGCTTCGTGAGCATCTTTCAATCTATGATACTCGTCAGCAATGTTTAGCGCCGCGAGCATGGCCACATTGGCCTTTGCCACCGGCTTGGGCGCTTGCACTAGCTCCTGCATCTTGCCGTCGACATAGCCGGCCACCTTCAGCATGTAACCCTCTTCGGCATCACTGCTGATGGTGAATTTCTGGCCAAGTATCTCGACGTCTAGTGCGCGCTTGGTCATTGTACTGCTTTATTCGGGCAGATCTAGCGCAGCGAACTGGTTTAAAATCTTGTCCAATTTTTCCCTTAACTCGCCCCGCTCACGCTCGTATTGCCGGATTTGCCCCTTGAGATCGTGCCACTCGTTCTCTTTTCCCTGCAGTTGTCTTTCAATCGATTGCTTCTCTTTTTTAACGCGCTCGTGCTGCTCAATTAGGCGATTGATTTTGATTTCTAACTGTTCAAGGTTTTCCAGCGGCATACGATCCTGCTCATAGGATAATTCATCTTTGAGATTAGTTTCAAGTACTTGCGATGTCAAGCTTATTTACATTCTTAACTCCGGCGATCATGGTTTGGCAGCCCCTTTGAGCAGTTCGCGAACATCGGCGAGGATAGTTTTCGGCTCCGGTGCAGTGCCGTGGTAGGCAAATTTCATCACGCCAGCCCGGTCGACAACGGCGGTCAGCGCAGTGTGGTCGACCAAGCCGCGCGCCTTGCGAGTGGCTTTGACGCCAAAGCTTTGCCAAACAGGCTTGAGCAGCGCCTCATTGCCGGTGAGAAAACTCCAATGGGTCAAATCGACTGCATAGCGCTTAGCGTAGCCCGCGAGCACCTGCGGGTTATCGATCTCTGGGTCAGTCGTGATCGTAACGAAGTAAACGTCGCTTTTCTCAGAAGAGCTAAGACCATCCTGCACATGGCGCATCGCCGCGGTAATCAGTGGGCAAACATCGGGGCAGGTCGTGTAACCGAAGCCGACGACGACAATCTTTCCTTTGAGCTTTGCGGATTCGAAAGGCTGCCCACGCTGGTCGGTCAGCGTGAAGTTCTTGATCGCCTGATTGCTGACACTTCGCTGCAGCTTGGCGGGGCGCGGCGGCTCCGGATGCGCTGCCGCTTGAGGAACTAGTGCAAACACCAGCACAAGCACAAGCAAAGGGATCACGGCTTCTTCGCCTCCGGCGGATCGTCCACGCCCAGCACCGCCTCCCACGGCACACTGCAATGCGCCGCCACTAGCGTATCGTACTTCTCCCACCATTGAAGATCGCGCCCTTCACGGCTCAAAAAGCGCACCATCTGCAGCATGTCGTTGATCTCCGACGGCTTCAACGCCGGCTCAAACGCAGGCATCGTGCCGCGGCCGTGCGCGATGATTCTTCGGATCTGTGCGTTGCTTTTGGTCTCGACTGTTTGACGAAAGTCCGGCGGCTTTACCGGCAGCGACGCTGCAATCGGCCCATCGCCCTGCCCGCTTGGCCCATGGCAATTGATACAGCGCTGCGCATAAAGCGCATCCATGCGCGGGTTACGACCGCAGCCGGCGAGCAACAGGCATGAGAGTAGCATAGCTGCCAAAATCGGGGACATTTCTATTGAACATACCACTCGGAAACCCTCGGTGAAATCTACAGCAAATGAAACGACCGAGTTTTCATGATGAGAAACACCGGGCTTTGCTCGGCAAGCCCGAGGCGCGTCACCGCCGATCCGGTTAAGCGCACATAGAATTCTTCGCCGGCGAGCACCGTAATGACGACTTCGCCGTCGAGCGCTTCAACGCGCTGAATCACGCCCGCCACGATGTTACCCGCGGAGATGCCCTCGGGTTTCTGCGTGCCCAGCAAAATATCGTCGGCGCTGATGCGAACCTGCAGAGCTTGGATGGTTGGCCGTTCCATATAAGGAATGAACAGTTCCTGGCCCGAAGGAGTTCTGACGCGCGCGCGACCGCTCGCTTTGTCCGAGTCGACGAAGGCGACGGTCAAAACGTTGTCAAAATCATCATCGGCCGCCTGCGCAACTGAAAGCGACGAACGGAGAACTTCTTTGGGCGCGCCCTGAGCGAGCAATTGCCCGCGCTGAATCATCAGCACCCAGTCCGCCAGTGTGAGAACTTCCGTTAGATTGTGCGTGACGTAGATCATTGGAATCGCAAATTCGTCGCGCACCCGCGCCAGGTAAGGCAAGATGCGCTCTTTCAACCCGACATCGAGCGCCGCCAGCGGCTCGTCGAGCAGCAGCAGTCGCGGCCGCGAAAGAATCGCACGCGCCAGCGCGACCCGCTGCGCTTCACCGCCGGAGAGTTTCGCCACTGGGCGTTCGAGCAAGCTGCCAATCTCCAGTACCTCGGTCACATGTTCCAGCGTCATCCCTTTGGCATCGTTGACCGAATCCTTGCGCACCGAGCCGAAAAGGATGTTGTTCCACACCGATAGATGCGGAAACAACGCGGCTTCCTGCGGCACATAGCCGATGCCGCGCTGCTGCGGCGCGAGATTGATGCCGCGCGCCGAGGAATATAGCGTCTTGCCGCCAATCTCGATCTCCCCCGAACTAATCGCGCGCAATCCGGCGATGGCGTCGAGCAGGGTTGTCTTTCCTGATCCCGACGGACCGAAGATCGACGTCAGCCGCGCCTCGAAGCTGGCGTTGATGTTCAATTCAAATTCCGCCAGCGGTATGCGGCAAGTAATTTTCATTTCACGCTACCCGCCGTGAACGCAGCAGCCACTCGGAGGACCAAACAAAAATAAAAGCAAGGGCGACGGTGATCGCGAGCAACACGTACGCTTCGTCATCTTTGCCCGACTGCACGAACCCAAAAATCGCCAGCGACAAGGTTTGGGTCTTGCCGGGGATATTCCCCGCGAGGAGAATCGTCGCGCCAAACTCACCCAAGGCGCGTGAGAAAGCCAACAAAGCGCCGGCGACAATACCTTTGTAGGCGAGCGGAATCGTCACCGTAAAAAAAATCCGCAAACGCGAAGCGCCAAGCGTTGCGGCGATCTGCTCCAATCGGGGATTCACTTCGGCAAACGCCGTCCGCGCCGAGCGAAAGAACAGCGGAAACGACATCACCGCCATGGCGATCAGCACGCCTTTCCAATTGAAGACGATCTCAACGCCGCGATCGTAAAGCCAACTACCCACAGGACTGCGGCGGCCGAAAGTTTTGAGTAAAATCAAACCTGTGGACACCGGCGGCAGCACCAGCGGCAACAGCAGGACGGTCTCCAACGCGCTTTTGAAAGGCCACTCTTTGCGCGCAAACCACCAAGCGAGCACGATCGCAAAGGGTAGGATCGCCAACGTGCTCGCTAACCCAACGCCAAGCGAAAACAGCGTGATTTGCCAAGTCTCGGGAGAAAAAATCACAGGAGTGACGCGCGCGACTTATTCCAGAACGACAAAGCCATATTGCTTGATCAGACTTTTCGCCGCCGGCGTTGTTAGAAAGCTCAGGAAATCCCGCGCTGCCGCCTTCTTTTTGGAGTCTTTTACGACGGCGACGGGATAAACGATCTTCGGAGCTTTTTCCACCGGCACCGCGAATGCGACTTTGACTTTCGCCGAAATCGCCGAGTCGGTTTTATAAACGATTCCCGCGTCGACATTGCCAGCCTCCACCGCTGCCAAGGTAGCGCGCGCATCGAGCACCGGAACAATCTTGGCGGCAACACCGCTCCACAACTTTTCATCGGTCAGATACCGCTTCGCGTAAACGCCCACCGGCACGCCCGAAGGGTCCGCCAAAGCGATCCTTTTTATTTCCGGCTTAAGCAGATCCGCGGCTGAAGAAATTTTCAACTTGGAATCGGCCGGCACCACGATCACGAGCTGATTGGACAGAAAGCTCCGCCGTGTGCCCGGCTCAAGACGATTATTCTTTTCGAGGCTGTCCATCTGCGCCAGATCCGCGGAAAAAAACACATCCGCCGGCGCCCCCTCGTCAATTTGCCGCGCGAGAAAATTCGACGGCCCCAAAGTCAGAAACAGTTTGTTTTGGCTCTTTGCCTGATAGGCTTT
The DNA here is from genome assembly GCA_016874755.1 of Deltaproteobacteria bacterium. Classification (NCBI taxonomy): domain Bacteria; kingdom Pseudomonadati; phylum Myxococcota; class Myxococcia; species Deltaproteobacteria bacterium. Next base: position 68,932 of record VGTH01000002.1, read on the forward strand.
GCCGACATCTTTCAGCACGTCGGTGAGGCTAGCGGCTGCCGACACCAAGATCTCTTCGGCACGGGCGTTAATCTGATTCACCGCCAAAGCCAACACGAACACGACTATCCTTGTGAACACTCGCCAAGTTTTCTTGAAGCCATGCACGGTCAAGGCATTGTTTCGATTGCGGACCGGCGAACCGAGTGTCCCATCAGTGAAAAAACGCACCCGGCGAAGACGTCCACTACTCACATGTCCACCGCTTCATTGGAATCGTCGAAACCGCCCTTCACATAGCATCTGGCAAATTCTTGCTTTACAACCGACCCAGCATCCATGTTTGCCAATTGCCGAGTTGCATGAAAAACGGCTATCGAATTCCGAATATGCCGTAAACTCATAGGTTTTAGAGAGACTCCGGCGCACTAACGATCCGACTCGTTTGTCCTTTGTGACCAAAAAACCGATCGTCCGACCAAGCGTCAACGACAAACGACAGCACAGCACCGCCCAATCCCATGCTTGCCACCGATTCCAGTCCGGGTCTCGATCAGCCTTCCTCAACACCAGCGGATCGTTGACACAAAATTAGCATACGTGTTACGAGCCAATGAGAGTAACACGCCCATGCACCACCTATCGCGATTTGGCGTTTCGCTGGAAGACGACCTGCTCGAAGCTTTCGACAAAAGCATCGGCGGGCAGGGTTATCAAAACCGTTCGGAGGCGATTCGCGATCTGATCCGGGATCATTTAATTCAGAAAAAGATCAATCACGGCAACAGCGATGTGATCGGCGTGGTGACGCTAGTCTATGACCATAGGGTGCACCGCCTGAGCGATGTTTTGGCGGACATGCAGCACAAAGCCGAGGTCAATGTGAATGCTAGCCTGCACATTCACCTCGACGAGCATAACTGCCTGGAGGTCATCGTCATTCGCGGCCGGGCCGACAAAGTTCACGAGATCTCCGGCAAGTTGATCGCAACCAAAGGAGTGCAAAACGGCAAACTAGTAACCACTACGCCGGAGCTAAAGCACTAAAAAATTTTTCTCCATGGTAACACGAATTTGTAAAGCTTGCTATTCTAGAATAGCACACGACCATGAGCCGCGCTGAACACACCCACGACATCGACACGTCAGCCGCCCACGCCCAAGGTTCGGGCTCGGCGCTCACGCTGATCAGCGTCGCCCACGGCATCAACCACGCCCAGTCGGCGCTCAAGCCCCTGGTCTTTCCTTTAGTCCTCCGTGATTTGAATTTCGGCTATAGCGAGCTCGGCATCATGCTCGGGGTTGCCAGCGCGGTGGGCGGACTCTTGCAGCTCGCCGCCGGCTCCCTTGGCCGAATCTTTCCGCGCCACATGATCCTCGGCGTCGGCAATGCGTCTGTCGGCGTTTGCTTCGTGCTGGTCGGTTTGGCGCAGAGTTATTTTCAATTTTTTCTCTGGACCGTCATGTCGCGGGTTGGCGGCGCAGCGCAGCACCCGGTCGGCAGCTCGCTCTTATCGCATCATTTCAAGAAGAAAAATCTGGGCACTGCGCTCGCCACTCATTTCACTGCCGGCAACGTCGGCACCGCGGTAATTCCGCTCTGCGCCGCGCTCTTGATCGGGTTCTGGGGCTGGCGTTGGACGACGATCCTTTTCGCCGTGCCGGCGATCCTCGTCGGCGCCGCCATGTGCATCTGGCTAAAAGAACCCGGCGGCGCACAGCGTGAAGCCGTCAGTGACCGTGCTTCGTTTTGGCAGGATAGCGCGGAGGCGATTCGAAATAAGAATCTACGCTGGATTCTGGTCGCCGCGATCGTCGCCGCCGGCGGCTCGGGCCACGGCATCATTTCCAGCTTCATGCCGCTCTACCTTAGTCATAATCTCGGCATGGAAGCGGCGGCTGTCGGTTTTATCTTCACACTGATGAACGTGGGCAGCGTCGTCGGCCCCATGCTCGGCGGCAACCTTGCCGATCGTTTTCATCCGCAGCAAATTTTACTCATCAGTTACCTGTCCTCTGCCGCGATTACGCTCGCGATCCCATGGTTGGGTGCCAGCTTCATCGCTGTATCGTTGGCGGCGTTCGCGCTCGGCGTCACTGCGTTTGGCACCCATCCGATTCTGCAAACCCTGGTCACCCACACCACTTCAGAACGAATTCGTGACACGGGATTTGCCTGGTTTTATACAGCGACTTTCATCGCTGGCGCCATCTGGTCGCCGCTGGTCGGCTACCTGAGCCAATGGCTCGGACTCAAGGCTGCCTTCGGTGCCATGGCGGCGTCGTTTGTCCTCGCCATTTCCTGCATTCTGCTCGGTAAGCTGCGCCAAATCGAGGTCACCCCGACCGCCCACGCGATTGGCGATCACCATCACTCGAATTAAGGCACGCGGCCCCATGCGGGAAAGAACTCTGCGGTATCTTTGCACTCGCGCTAGGTCGAGGATGGTGTTAATTTTATTTGCCCTATCGCTGTCGGCACGGCGCCCGTTACACGCTCACCCCTTCACTCATTTTAGATCTCGCGGCCGGCCGTAGCCTGCGCTCCTCTGGTGCCAGGTTCTAAGGTAACTTTGGCATGACCTGGACGGTCGACGTTCTGAACGCCTTTCGGCGCTGAGCGGCGGCGGATTCGACGAAGGAGCTTTGAAGGCCGTTAAACCATCGCGCCTCGGGCCGGCGCAGCGCGACGGCCAAAACATGCCGGCAGAGTTTACGGACGTTTGCAAGTTTCGCTTGCAGCGTCCGACCCGCTAGTTGCCTATTGGGTCGGCCTGTTGATATTATCTTTTGATTGGGGAGATCAAGAAATGCGCGCAAGTGACGGTCATCATCATCTATCTGCCGGCAACGTTATTTCATTCGATAAGCTTTCATTGCTCTTTGGCGGCACGGACGACGCCGGCGTCGTCCGTGGCAGCGAAGTGGTCGGGGATCGCTACCACGATCTGCTGCAGGAAATCGCCGCTATTACCGAGTACCAATGGCGCTCAAGCAGCACCCGCGGTTTGGTGAAAGGGTTTTTGCTCAGCGGCCCTCCGGGCACAGGGAAAACAACCTTGGCCAAGCGTTTGGCCTACGAGCTCGGCCGCAGATTCGATAACGACAACGATCCACCGGTCGCTCTGGCCTTTATCGACGGCGGCGAGATTTCGCGCTCGCGTTATGGCGAAAGCGAAGAGCGCATCCGCGATATTTTTCTCCATGCCAAATCGGGCTTCACCGCCCAGGGGCAGCGCTCGGTGCTCTTGTTCGACGACGTCGAGTCGATTTTCATGGCGCGTGGCAGTCAGCATGCCAAAGAGTGGCACTTTTCTCAGGACAGCGTTTTCTTTCATTCCATCGATGACATCGACACCTCGCGCTCGACGATCATCTTGACCAGCAACCGTCCGGATCTGATCGACGAGGCGATTCGCGATCGCTTTCTCAGCTATGTCGTCGACTATCCTGACCTCGAAACGCTGCTAAAAATGGTCGAGCAGATACCGGCGCTGCAGGAACTCTCCGGCACGCAGCAAGCGGAATTGAGAAAAGATCTGCTGGCGGCAGTAAACGACGGCACCGTGCGCAGCATGCGCGACGGTCAGCGTTTTGCCATGCGCCACTTTGTCGCCAAGCTGCTGAAAAAGGAATCGCTGGCAGAAAGACCCGCCGACTAATTTTTCGAACACTAAACAAGGGGACTTAAAATGGCAAAGAACTTCTATGAACAATGGCTGGAAACACCGAACCGACTCCAAGACGAGCTTGAACAGAGCCGGCTGGTCGCGGTCGACAAAGATATCCCATGGGTCTCAACCCCGCACGACGCCAAAGTGAAGCTGATGGTGGCCAGTCACCTAGGTTACGCCACCATGGGCAGCAACGTGCTCAAGTCCGAGATCCCGGTGGGTTGGCACACCGGCAAGCATCGCCATGGCGAAGAGTCGATGCATATCCTCGAAGGCGAGGGCTTCAGCATTATCAACGGCCAGCGTTTTAATTGGCACACTAGCAGCACCTTGCAGATTCCGTTTTGGGCGGAGCATCAACATTTTAACACCGGCAAAGTTCCGGTCACCATTCTGCACGGCATGTGTTTCGATCTCGAAGCCTTCCTGCGGGTTGCGCGCATCGAGCAGATCGAGACCTGCGGCCCCAACGATCCGACGATGGTCGCCGCCATGCCCGAGGAAACCTCGCAATATTATCCCGACGGCAGCCGCGCGATTATCCACCTTGAGCAGGCGCCGACCAACAAAGAAAAATTACCTCCCGGAGAGAGTTACAACCCGCAGGGCGCCATCGCCGCGACCAAAAACCAACATGATTTTTCTAACTATTTGGTCGTGCCCAAAAACGGCTTTCGTGCGGTCAGCGTTGCGATCACCAATCGCTGGATTGAGCCGGCCTTCCATGAAAGCGGCCGGCACAAACATTTAGAGGCCGTGGTTTACGCGATCGAAGGCGAAGGTTTCACCGACATGCAGGGGAAGCGCATTCCCTGGAGCGCCGGCGACGTCCTCTACGTGCCGCCGGCGATGTGGGAACACCAGCACATTAATGAAAACCCGAACTCGATTACCCAGATTCGTATTGGTTTCAATATTCGCCAGTGGATTACCTCAATCTGGCCGCAGGGTTTTACCAGCACGCGCATCTATGACGACGAAGGCAACCCGATCGAGGCTGGGCGTATCACGCGCAAACGTGAGCGTTCCTACTAGTCAAGTTGCGAATAGGCGCAGAGTCACCACAGGCGACCTCCGCTGTGTCATTCTGAGCGACAGTGAAGAATCTGCCCGTAGCGCCAAACCAACCAGCAGATGCTTTGCTTCGCTCAGCATGACACCTCACCGCTCCCCGTACCCCTTTCCGAAAACAGCTTCTGCGCAAAAAACTTGTCCGGAGTAAACGATGGCTCAATCTACCTCACCATCGAAATACCGCCCCGACCATCACGATTGGGACTCGTCCGATTACGTCGCTCATTGGGCTGCAGGCCAAGACCCCAAGGAGGCCCTACGCCAGAAGCCGTTTGCCGTGCTCGCCGACACTATTCCGCATCAGCAGAACGCCGCGATAAAAATTCTCGATATCGGCGCCGGCTACGGTGCGCTGACGCAATTTCTTTTGCAGCGCTTCCCCAACGCCGAAGCAGTCTGCCAGGATGGCTCCAGCGAAATGGCCCAGCTCGGCAGCGAGCGCATGAAACATCTCGCCGGCAGATTCAACTACGCCATTTGTGATTTCAGCCGACCAAAGTGGGTCAAAGACATTCCCGGCAACTATGCCGCCGCGGTTTCATCCATCGCCATTCACAACGTGCGCGACCCGAAAATTATGCAGCGCGTTTACGGCGAGCTTTTTCCCTTGGTCAAACCCGGCGGCTGTTTTTTGAACTTCGACCGGCCGCGGCCGCCCTGGGAAGATCAACTCAAGTGGCTCAGCGAAGCGGGATTCCACGATACGCAAATATTCTGGCGCGGCGAAAACCGCGCCGTCTATGGCGGCTTTCGGAGTACCTAACGTGGCTCGAATTTATTCTTTACGCCCGGTGCGGTTAATTTTCTGCCTACTCTTGATCGCCTGCGCCTGCAGCCGTAAAGAAGAAACCGCCAAACCCGCCGCAGCGCCGCAAAAGTTCAAAGTCGTCACGACGGTTGCGCCGATCACCAGCATCGTCGAAAACGTCGCCGGCGACAAAGTCACAATCACCGGCATCGTTCCCGAAGGCGTCAACTCGCACACCTTCGAGCCGGTACCATCGGATAGCAAGCTCCTAGCCGAGGCCGATCTGGTGATTCTCAACGGCCTCGATCTGGAAACGCCGACGTTAAAACTTGCCCAAGCCAATCTGAAAAAAGGCGCGGCGATTTTTTCCCTCGGCGACAAAACGATCGAGCAGGCCGACTATGTTTTCGATTTCAGTTTTCCCAAAGACAAAGGTCATCCCAATCCCCATCTTTGGTTGAACCCTGAATATGCCATGCGCTTTGCCACGCTAGTGCGCGACGAGTTGGCGCGCCTCGATCCGCCCAACAAAGCGGCCTACGAAGCCAACACCGCGCAGTTTCTCAAAAAGCTCGAGGCCCTCGACCAGGCGATCAAAGCAGCGGCGGCAACCGTCCCGGCGCAAAATCGCCGGCTGCTCACGTATCACGACTCCTGGCCCTACTTTGCCCGCCGTTACGGCTTCACCGTCATCGGCGCGGCGCAGCCGTCGGACTTTGCCGACCCCAGCCCCAAAGAAGTTATTCGTTTGATCGAACAGATTCGCCAAGAAAAAGTCCCCGCCGTTTTTGGCTCGGAAGTTTTTCCCAGCCGCGTCCTCGAACAGATCGCCCGCGAGAGCAAAAGCCGTTACGTCGACAAACTGCGCGACGATGAATTGCCCGGTAAGCCGAGCGATCCCAACCATTCGTACATCGGCATGATGGTTGAGAACATTACGATCATGTTCGAAGCCCTCGGCGGCTCCGCCGACGCCTTGAAAAAAGTCGATCCTGCGCCCGTGGCTGGCAGCCACGCGGACTATCGGCGCAGGAATTAATATTCCTCCCATGGCTCACTCACATGATCACGACCACCGGCCCGGCGATCCGCACACGCTCCATCCGCCGGGCATCGAAGAATCTGCCGAGCTGCAAAAGCACGTCACGCCGCTTGTCGAGTTGACCGATGTCAGCATCTCCTACGGCGCCACCAGCGCGCTGCAAAACGTCTCGCTGAAAATCTGGCCGCGCCAATTCATGGCGATTGTCGGCCCCAACGGCGGTGGCAAAACCACGCTGCTGCGCACTGTGCTCGGCATGATTCCAATGACGAGCGGGCACATTCACCTGCGCGGCAAGGCGCTGCGCCGCGGCGCCCTCGACCGCGTCGGCTACGTGCCGCAGCTGGAAGCCATCGATTGGAATTTTCCAATCACGGTCGAGGAAGTCATCGCCATGGGCTTTTTCGTCAGGAACCGCTGGTTCGGCGGCATCGGCGCAAACGAAAAAAAGAAATTACACGAGATCATGGAACGGCTAAATCTTGCCGGCCTCGGCCAACGCCATATTCGCGAGCTTTCCGGCGGTCAGCAGCAAGCGGTGTTCATCGGCCGCGCACTACTTGGCGACCCCGAATTGATCTTTCTCGACGAGCCGGCCTCGGGCCTCGACATCCGCTCGCGCGACGACGTCATTCACTTTTTGCACGAGATCAATCACCAAGGCGTCGCCATCGTCCTGACCGCGCATGATCTGAATTGGGTCGCCGCCCACCTGCCCTGGGTGGTGTGTTTGAATCGCCGCTTGATCGCCGAAGGCAAACCCTATCAGGTTTTCAACCCGGAGGTGCTCAAGGAGACCTACAGCGGTGAGCTCTTAGTAATGCGCCAGGACGGCATGGTGATGATCGGCGAACGGCCCCATGCGCCGCATTCTTAACGGCTTAAACCAAAAAGATGTTCGTTCCTTTTGAGTATGAGTTTTTCCGCCATGGCCTGATCGCCGCCGTCCTGGTTGGCGCGCTCTGCGGCTATATCGGCGTCTACGTCGTCTTGCGCCGCATGAGCTACATCGGCCACGGGCTTTCGCACGCGATCTTTGGCGGCGCGGTCTTGAGCTATGTGTGGAATCTGAACTTTTATTTGGGCGCGGGCGTTTGGGCGCTACTCGCGAGCGGCTTGATTCACGTGATCAGCCACCGCCGCTGGGTCGGCGCCGATGCGGCGATCGGCGTCGTCACCACGTCGAGCTTCGCCCTGGGTGTCGCGCTGATCTCCACCCACCGCCAATTCACCCGCAACATCGAAGCCGCGCTGTTCGGAAACATTCTCGGCATTACTCGCAGCGATCTTTGGGTGATAGTTGTCATCTCGATCCTAGTTGTCACCGCGCTGTCGATCATGCGCCGCCAACTGTTGTTTGCGACCTTCGATCCGGAAGTGGCGGCAGCCTACGGCGTCGCCACCGGAAAGACTGACTTTCTTTTCGTCGTGCTGCTCGCCGTCACGGTGCTCGGCGCCACCCAAATTCTCGGCGTGACTCTGGTCGCGGCGGCGATGGTCATCCCGCCGGTGATCGCGCGTTATTTGACGCGCAGGTTTCATACCCTACTCTTGGTCTCGCCGCTGCTCGGCGCCTTTTGCGGCGCGACCGGTATGTTCCTGAGCTTTTACCTCGACATATCTTCGGCCGCGACCATCGTGTTGACTGCGGCGGCAATCTTCATATTGGTCGAATTGCGCTTGGTCGGCCGCAGCGGCGCAACCCTCAGTCATACTCAAAACCACACGCACTGACCCGCGAGAAGGCGTTTTGACATTTCCCACGCGCCCTACTAGCTTGAGCGCAGTTTTCTACTGAGTAGCGGCGGACGCTCACGACAAGGCACCCAGTTTATAAAGGATCGATCAATGAAACTCACTTTAGAAAAAGCCAACATCATCGCCGACAAAACCCTCGCCAAAGCACGCGACGCTAAGTATCGCCCCATGTGCGTCGCGGTGTTAGACGACGGCGGCTGCTTGAAAGTACTCAAGCGCGAAGACAACGCCAGCATCCTGCGCCCCGACATCGCCATCGGCAAAGCCTGGGGCGCCGTCGGCATGGGTGAATCGAGCCGCTCGCTAAGCGAACGACTGAAAGAACGCCCGGCGTTCCTCGGCGCGCTGTCGACGATGTCGCAAGGCAAAGTCGTGCCCGTGCCGGGCGGCGTGTTGATCATGGACGGCAATGAAATCGTCGGCGCGGTCGGTGTCAGCGGCGGCACCGCCGAAGAAGATGAGGCCTGCGCCATCGAAGGCATCAAGGCGGCGGGCTTTGTCGCGAAATCGTAGAAGGGCTAACGCACCACGAAGACGCGAAGAGCAAGAAGTATCACAAGACAGAAATTCTAATTATCAGTTTCCAGTTGAAGCCGAAACTCGAAACAGCGCTTTGCGCTATTTGCAGATTCCCGGTTGATTTGACACTAATGATGAAAGCCTTATAGGAGGGACGATCATGGGAACTAAGTTTAGGGAGATCAACACGCTGTCCTTCATCGGCAACGTCGGCCCAAAGACCGAGCGCGTCTGGAAAGAGGTCGATGAGGGAGAAGACATCATCGCCGGCAAAGATAAGCCGGAACGGGCCTGTGTGCACCTATCGCCGCTCAAATTGCTCGCCATGGATATACCAGGCGACGGCGATACCAAGCAGCTGCCGATCTTTGTCAACGATGACGTGCGCCTGGAGCTCCAATACTGCCGCGGCGCCAATGGCACCAACGGCCGCCGCCCCAATGGTTTTTCGGAAGCCCAGATTCAGGTGCAAAACAAACGTGTGACAAAAACTTCCGAGGGCGATTTCGAACTGGACATTGGCGACCTGCTGGTGGTACCGCCGAGCATCCATCACGAAAGCGCCGGCAACGGTGCCTGCACGCGCCTGATCGTTTACACACGCAACCCGCTGCAGATCGGCCATACCTATCCCGTCAAACAAAGCGTTGTCCCCAACAAGCAATGCACTTTTCTCAAGCCCAGCACTGTGCTCGACAAAATCGACGAAGGCGCCGCATCGGGCGGCAAGCATTTCGAATTGGTGGAAAATGCCGACATCATGATTGAAACAACCCATCGCTCCGATGCGCAAAAGATTTATCACCGCGGCTTTGGCCAGGACGAGATTGCCTTTCAACTCTCCGGCCAGCGTGCCACACGCACCAACCAAGGCGATTACATGCTCGACACAGCCGATTTTCTGTTAATCCCGCCCGGCACCTCGCACCGCAACATCGGCGACATGGCAACTATCCGGGTGATCCTCTACACCCGCAACTCCGTGCGGCTGGCCGACGAATACGTCGCGCGGGCGAAACAAGCGGGAATAAAAATCTACTAAGGAGTAAAAAGTAAGGAGCGAGGAGTCCGTAGCGAGGAGAGTGCATTCCGAGTCTCCTTACTCCTTGCTACTCACTCCTTACTACCCGATTCATGCTGACAATTGCGCTGATCGTAGTCGCTTACGTTACACTGATTTTTGCGCCCGCCACAGCCCGCGCTGCTGCCGCTCCGGAAAACGTCAAAGTCTCCTACGCCGTGTTGAGCATGGCCTATATGGACCATGTGCTCGCCATGGACAAAGGCTATTTTCGCTTTCGACTTCCTCGTTCTCTGAAGACTGTGTCACAATGGAGAAAATCAGCGGTCTTGTCATCCTGCAGAATGACAATTGCGACACAATCTCCTCTGGGAGAGGATTGAGGTGAGGGGGCGCACGGTGGCACGATCTGCGACACTTCGAACCGGCCCTCACCCCGGTCGAAGGACTCCGAAAACGTTTGAGGAAATATTTCATGCGTCTAGAACTCGGCGAAGTCACCGTCAAAGATGTACGGTTCGGTCCACGCACGGCGCTTGAAGACGGCGTGCTGACGATCGATCGCGCCGAGCTGATCGCGCTGCTGCAACAGGAATCGCTCTTTGAGAAGGTCGCAGTCGACCTCGCCCACCCCGGTGAGTCTTGTCGCATCATTCGCGTGCTTGATGTTCTCCAGCCGCGCTATCGGCTCAACGGCCCCAACTTCCCCGGGGCTCTCGACGGCGTCGGCCTGGTCGGCGACGGTCACACGCGCGTGCTCAAGAACGTCGCCGTCGTCGAAATCAGCCAGTCGGAAACCCACGACCGCGACATCATCGACATGAGCGGCCCGGCCGCCGAGCTCACGCCCCTTGGGAAAACCCACAACGTTGCCTTCACGCCCACAGCGAAAGCCAACGCCGACAAGGATGCCTACCGCTTGGCCATCAAGAAAGCCGGTTTGAAAGCCGCCACTTATCTAGCAGAAGCGGCAAAACAAGTGGCGCCTGGCGAGACGCAGGTCTACGAATTACCGCCGGTGGCCTGCAATCAAGGTCCCAAAGAGCTACCGCGCATCGCTTATATATTTCCAATCCATTCGCACCAGCATCCAACGCAGCAGAGCGAAACGGTTTTCTACGGCAGCAACATTCAAGGCTTCATGCCGACGATTGTCCATCCCAACGAGATACTCGATGGCGCTCTGATGTTCTCCTATTCGGCTTTCACCTGGTTCGCGCAAAACCATCCGGTGATTTTGGAACTCTACCGCCGCCACGGCCAAGACCTCTGGTTCGCCGGCGTGGTCGCTACCCTCGCGCCGAAGACGATCGCGGAGAAGGAAAGATATGCCTATCTCAACGCCCGGCTGGCCAAGGAAACCCTCGGCGCCGACGGCATCTTAGCGACCAAGATCGGCGGCGGCGCCGTGGACACAGATCTAATGTTGACCTACACCCGCGCCGAAGAAATGGGCATGAAGGCGACGCTGATCATCATGGAACGCTATCCGGACACGGGCATCACTTTTGTGCCGGAGAATGTCAACGCACTGGTAACGCCCGGCTTAACCCGCGATCCGATCGATCTTCCCGCGGTCGCGCGCGTCATCGGCGGCGAGACGATCCCGCTGGACAATTCCAATCCGGACAACACCAACCCCGATGTGCCTTTGATACCGGCGACGCAAGCCATGCGCGTTTCGCATGGCGACATCGTCGGCGCGATCAGCCAGGTGGGCGGCTCGCGCTTGACCACCTACATGGGTTGAGGAAAAACTTATGAGCGAGAAAGTTCGCGTCATCCATTATTTGAATCAGTTCTTCGCCCAGATCGGCGGCGAAGACAAAGCCGATGTAGCGCCTGGAGCAAAAGACGGTCCGTTCGGCCCCGGTCTCGCGCTCCAAAAGGCCCTCGGCGAGAATGCTGAAGTCGTCGCGACAATTCTCTGCGGCGACAATTACTTTGCCGAGCATGAAGCTCAGGCCATCGAAACACTGTGCGGCCACATCGCCCAGCGCAACGCCGACCTGCTGGTCGCCGGCCCGGCCTTCGAAAGCGGCCGCTACGGCGTTGCCTGCGGCGCCATTTGCCAAGCGGCGCAGGAGCGCCTCGGCATTCAAGTGGTTGCCGGCATGGACCGGGAAAATGCCGGCGCCGATCTTTATCGCAAGAGCATCTACATCGTCGACTCCGGTGCATCCATCGCCAAGACCGCCGCGGTGCTGCAACAGATGGCGGCACTCGGGCTCAAGCTCGTGCGCCACGAAACCATCGGCAGGCCGAATCTCGAAGGCTATCTCTCGCGCGGCGTCAAGCGCAACGAAATCGCCGCCAAGCCGCCGGCCGAGCGCGCCGTCGACATGCTGCTCGCCAAGCTCCGCGGCGCGCCGTTCCAGTCGGAGATCGCCGCGCCGAAGTTCGCCGCCAACAAACCGGCGGCGCCGTTGCGCGATCTCAAGGCCGCGACAATTGCCCTGGTAACGGACGGCGGATTGGTGATTGAAGGCAACCCAGAAAAAATCGAACCGGGCCGGCCAACGCGCTACACCAGCATTCCCATCCAAGGCGTCGAGTCGCTCGCCGCCGACCGTTACGATGCGGTGCATTCTGGCTACGACACGGCGCTGGCCAATCAAGATCCGAATCGCCTGGTGCCCCTCGATACCCTGCGCGAGCTGGAACGTGAGCATGCGATTGCCAAAGTGCATGAATTCATCCACAGCACCGGCGGCGCCCATGCCGCCGTCGAGAACGCGACGATCATCGGCCAAAGCATCGCCGAAAAATTGCAGGCCGCCGGCGTCACCGGCGTGATCCTCACCTCGACGTGAGGATCGAGCACTCGCTGCGGCGCAGCGATCAGCAAAGAAATCGAAAAGCTCGGCATCCCAGTGACGCAAATCTGCACCATGATTCCAGTCGCCAAAGAAGTCGGCTCGCTCCGCGCCATCGCCGCGGGCGGCATCGTCAGCCCGACGGGCAATGCGGATCTGGCGCCGGAAAAAGAAAAAGAGTATCGCCGCGAGCTAGTCATGCGCGCGCTAAAAACTTTGCAAGAAGAGGTCTAACTTACCGCGATCAAAATCCGAGTTCCCTTGCCCTTTGGGAAAGGGTTAGGGTGAGGGCGCATTAGACTAACGCGACGGCATCGCGGCGCCGTTGACTGGCCGCGAGAATATTTAAGCTGTCTCGATATTTGCTCACCGTGCGCCGCGCCAGCTCGATACCATGATCGTCGCCTAGGCGCTTGACGATTTCATCATCAGTAAGCGCATTGCACGGGTCCTCCGCCGCGATCAGCGCTTCGATTTTCGCCTTCACGCTTTCAACCGTGAGCGCTGGCCCGCGGGTGCGCGCCACCCCGTCCTGAAAGAAAAATCGCAGGGGTAAAATGCCGTGTGGCGTGCGCGCGAACTTGTCCGCCACGGCGCGGCTGACAGTGGACTCGGTGCGACCTATCTCTTCACCGATTTCTTTCATCATCATGGGCCGGACCCAACAACGCCCACGATTAAGAAAATCTTCCTGGCGCTTGAACATGGCAGTTGCCACTTTGAGCAGCGTCTGGTGCCGGTCTTGAACCGCACGAAAAAGCTGCTTCGCGTAGTCCAAATGCTCTTTCAAACTTTCTTTCAGCTCCTTTTGCTCGCCGCTCAGCTGCGTAAGCTGCCATTGGAAACGACGTTTGTTGACGCGAAAACGTGGCAAATTACTGTCCGCAAGCTGAACCCGCCACTCACCTTGGACGCCCTCGACAGTCACTTCCGGAATGGCGACACGGATCTGCTCACAGTCGAACTCACGCGCCGGTTTCGGCTCCAAAAACAAGATCCGCTTACGGGCGAGCTCGACTTCGCTAACTTCGACTCTAAGCTCCTCGGCGATCTTGCGGTAGCGGCGCGCCCCCAGATCCTCCAGATGAGTAGCGACAATGCGCGCCGCCAAACCATCGCCTTCACCTACATGTTCTAGCTGCACCAACAAGCATTCGCTCAGGCTGCGCGCCGCCACGCCCACCGGATCGAAGTTTTGAATGCGCTGGAGCACAGCCTCCACCAGCGACGCTGGCGCCCCGCTCTCTGCAGCGAGCTCGTCGAGGGTAACCTCGAGGTAGCCGCGGTCATCAAGATTGCCGATAATATGCTCACCGATCACCCTCTTCTCTCGGGTCAAGCGCGACTCACAGAGTTGCCGCGTCAGGTGTTCGATAAGGGAAGGTTTGTTTGCCAACGTTTGCTGCGCCTCATCTATAAAGTAGTCCTCTCGCATGCCGCGCAGCGCGAAGTCCCGGGCGGGACGTTGGTTCAAATATTCATCCCACGCCTCGATCTTGATGAAGGGGTTCTCCATCGACTCTTCGTGAATCATTTCCTCCAGCTTCGCCTGTGGCACAGTCAGCACGTAGAGCGAGTGCTGCTGCTTGAAGGTCAATATCGGCTTAAGAATTGGCCGCAGCTCTCGACTGATTGTCATCGACATCGGCATTGTTGTTACTCCTGTTCCGTGGAGAGTTTTCACTGTACAGCAGAGCAAGTGCGATGCCACAAGACCAATTAGGGAATTTGCTAGTATTTTCGCGCCTCTGTAGCTCGCTGGGCCATTTCGACTGTGACTTAAAGTACACGCCCGCTGTAAACGAAGTATTACGCTTAGCAACGAAGTGGCAGCACGATTTTAATGCGCAAAAAAAAGGCGGGCCATTGCCCGCCTTTTTCCCCAGCTATTTTCGACGCCGATCAGCGCGCCGGCAAATCCTCGTCTTTCAAATTAAAAAACTTCATCGCATTCTCGCCCAGCACATGGCGCAGCTTGTCGTCGGTCATACCTTTGATCTTCTTCACTTCCTTCACGGAGTCGGGAAATTCCGAATCCCAGTTCCGCTGACGAGCCCGAGCTGTTTCGCCAGGCCGCGACCTATGTCGACAAGATATTGAAAGGCGCCAAACCGGCCGACCTGCCGGTTGGCGAGCCGGATAATTTTGAGTTCGCGATAAACCGCGAGACCGCCGCGGCACTCCGCCTTGCCATTCCGCACTCGCTACTGCAGCGGGCTAATAAAATTATCCGCTAAGCACGGTGCGCAGCTATTTCTGGTGGCGCTCGGTCAGTTCCAAAACGTAGCCGTCGGGATCTTTGATGAAGGCATAAATGTCTTTGCTGCCCGGACGATTGGGGCCGGGGCCGCTAACGAACTCCACGCCATTGACTTTCAACTGTTCGCTGAGCTTGTAGCAATCCGACACATAGAGCGCGACGTGACCGGTCCAGCGCGGCAGCGAAGTTTTGCCGCGGCTGTCGGCGGACTCGATCAGCTCCAGCGCCGGCCCGGCGTCTTCGTCGTCGCCATAGCCAAGATAGCGCACCCGCTCGCCCTTTTCCGGAACGTCGCGCACGCGCTGCACGTCCATACCCAAAAGGCGCGTATAAAAATCGAGCGTCCGCTCCATGTTGCTAACCGGCAGCATAACGTGGCGAATTTTGAAGGTGATCCCATTGGCAGTTTTTTGCGGCAGCATGTACGGGGTCTCGCTTTCTTTAAGTCAGTGTGAAAATGAGCTGTATCGCAGGAGACCGCGACGGGTCAAGCCAGCATCGCTCCCCACTGCGACTACTGGCTTATTCACCGCTCGTCGACTAAAAATAGAGGCGCAATGACCGGCACGCTTTATATCGTCGCCACGCCCATCGGCAATCTCGAAGACGTCACGCTGCGCGCGCTGCGCATCTTAAAGGAAGTCAATCTGATCGCCGCCGAGGACACCCGCCACACCCAGACTCTCTTGCGCCACTACGATATCCGCACACCGCTGGTCAGTTACCACGAGCACAACGAAAGAGCCAAAGCGCAAGAGCTCGTCGCCGACCTGCTCGCTGGCAAGAATGTCGCATTGGTTTCTGATGCCGGGACGCCGGCAGTTTCCGATCCCGGTTATCGCTTGGTCGTCGCTGCCGTCGCAGCCAAAGTCAACGTCGTGCCGATACCCGGCGCGTCGGCATCCGTGCTGGCGTTGAGCGCCAGTGGCCTGCCAACCGATCGCTTTGCTTTCGAAGGTTTTCTTCCCGCCAAAACGCGCGAACGCCGCTCGCTGTTACAGGCCCTGCGCGTTGAGAGCCGCACGCTGCTGTTCTACGAAGCACCGCACCGGCTCGCCGACTCACTGCGCGACCTGCAGGAAATTCTCGGCGACCGCGAAATCGTAATCGCGCGTGAGTTGACCAAACTCCACGAAGAGTTCCTGCGCGGGCGCGTCAGCGAAGTCCTGGCGGCCTTGGGCGATCAGGCGATCCGCGGTGAAATTACCCTGGTCGTGAGGGGCGCCTCCGAGCCGGGCGATATCTCCAAAGAAATAATCCAAGCAGAAATCGCCAAGCTCAAAGCTGACGGCGTGCGCGTCAAAGAGATCGCCGAGATCATCGGCGAAAAATACGGGCTCGCCAAACGAGAAGTCTATCGCTTGGCGCTCGATATCGGGTCTCGTTAGATCGCGCGCCTTGACAGGTTTCGCGCCGTGCCATAAACCAAAATCTACAACGGCATGCCGCCGTGCTGCCACCGACAAAAACGCCGCGCCAGTAGCGCACAGCCCAGGAGGTTTTATGCGTATCGATGTCGATGCCCACGTAGACGAAACGGATGCAACTTGGGAATATCTCAGCGAGAGCGACAAACGCTTTAAACCGGTGACCCTCGATCCCGGTGCGGCGACGGCCCATGGCGATAACCGGCCGCATCGTTTGTGGATGATCGACGGCACGATTTTGCTGCGCCGCTGGCGCGACGACAAGCGCACTGGCACGGTGAAAGAAACCCGTGAGCTGCTCGACGTCGGCAAGCGCATCCGTCACATGGACGAACTCCACGTCGACGTCCAGGTGCTCTACCCGACCATGTTTTTGCACTCGTACACGGCCAAGCCGGAGATCGAGCTGGCGCTGTGCAAGGCTTATAATCGCTGGATCGCCGCGTCGACAGAAAAAAGCAAAGGGCGGCTCCGTTGGGTGGCGATGATGCCCTACTTGTCGATGGACGAGGCGGTCAAAGAGGTCCAGTGGGCCAAAGATCACGGCGCCTGCGGGGTCTTCAAAAAAGGCATTGAGTGCGACGACCGGGCGGCGAGCGATCCCTATTATTTTCCGATTTATGAAGAAGCCGGCCGCTTGGACCTGCCGATCTGCATTCACAACGCCACCAGCCACATTCAATCGCTGACCGTGCCCGGCAACGGCATCGGCGGCGGCATGATCGCCATCACAGCGTTTAGCGCGCTGGCCGAGGCCGGCGTGCCGGATAAATTTCCCAAACTGCGCATCGGCTTCATCGAAACCGGCGCGTCGTGGATTCCCTTTCTCCACGCCGACCTGATGGCAAAAATGCTGCGCCGCACGTTTTTACCGATCGAAGTAAAAGAAGATCTGTTCCGCAAGTACCGCATTTACGTCGCCTGCCACACCAACGACGATCTGCCGTATATTTTGAAATACGGCACCGAGGACAGCCTAATGATCGGCACCGACTACAGCCACGCCGATCAATCGGCGGAGATCGAAGCCCTCGATGTCATCGAGCAGCGCGGCAAGACCGGAGATATTTCCGCGGAGGTGGCGCGCAAAATTATTTCGGACAATCCGCGGCGGTTCTACGCGCTGTAGCTCTGCGTTGGCGGCTCTCGTTTAGTCTGCTAAAAAAATGCGCTTCATTATGTCTTCTTCCTTCCCCCTTTGAAAAAAGGGGGATCGAGGGGGCTTTTCTTCTCACGCAAGTTCCAAATCCCCCCTACCCCCCTTTTTCAAAGGGGGGATGCATCGAAGTCACTCGGGAATTGTTCAGAAAATCGTTTAATGCAGGACGGTAGTGCAAGCACTGCCTTGAGTCTCCCCACCCCCCTTTTGGCTTGCATGCTTCACGGGTAAGATTATCCGGGTCATGAAATGACGCGGCGGGTCAATCGTCTAAAACGATGGTCCGCCACGCAGTGACGTGACCCCCGGCACATGACTTATCTGAATCGTTTGTTGAGCTGGCTCAAACGCTTGCACGAACGCCTCGCGGTTTATTTCCGCGGCGTGCTCGATCCGGCGCGCAGTTGGCGTGAGAAAGCATTCTCCGCGGCCAAAGGCTTTGGCCTCATCGCCGCGGGGATCACCACGCTGTTTTTTATTTACGCTCTGATTCTGCTGCCGTTCACACCGAGCATCGCCGACCTGCGCAAAGCCAAGGTCGACCAACCGAGCATTCTTGTTTCGGCGGACGGCAAGCGGTTGGCCGCGTTCAAGCCGATGAATCGCGAGTGGGTCGGCTTAAATCGCATTGCAGCGCCGGTGATTAATGCATTGATCGCCACCGAAGACCATCGTTTTTACCAACACCGCGGCATCGACTGGCGCCGCACCATCGGCGGCGCGCTGCGGATTTTCATCGGCGACCCGCAGGGCGGCTCGACACTGACGCAACAGTTGGCGCGCAATCTCTACCCCGACTCCATCGGCCGTGCGCGCTCCATCACGCGCAAGATCCGAGAGACCATCACCGCGCTAAAAATTGAGTACGCTTACACCAAGAAAGAAATCCTCGAGACCTATTTGAACAGCATGCCGTTTCTCTACAACGCCTTTGGCATCGAGATGGCGGCGCGCACCTATTTCGACAAATCGGCGCAGAAGCTGACGGTGCTGGAGAGCGCGACCTTGATCGCCATGTTGAAGGGCACGAGCTACTACAACCCGGTGCTCAACCCCGAGCGCGCGCTGCGCCGCCGCAACGTTGTCCTATCGCAGATGGTCAAGCGCGCGGTGTTGAATCAAGCGGATTTCGATCGCTTGAAGGCGCAGCCGATCCGCCTCAATTTCGCGCGCCAGCCTGAGCCGCTCGGACCCGCGCCGCACCTGGCGGTGCAGGTTCGCAGGTGGCTCGTCGACTGGGCCGACCGCAATGACCGCGACATTTACGCCGACGATTTGCGCATCCACACGACGATCGATTCGCGCGTCCAGGCGTTGGCCAATCGCGCGGTGGCGCGGCAGATGGAGCTCTTGCAAGCGGTGGCCGATGTCGAGTGGGGCCGTAGCTCCGGCGCGCTGCTTTCGGGCGATGCGCGCGAATACGTCCAAGCGCGCCGGCAGGTGGCGCCCTTCGCGCATTTTTGGAAAACCAAGTCTGACATCGTCGATCAGTTCGTGCGCGAAACCGCCGCGTATCAAAATGCGGTAAAAGCCGGTACCACTCCCGAAGACGCTCTGGCCGAATTCAAAAACAAGCAGGAATTCATGGCCAAGCTGCGCGCCGAGAAGACGCGGCTGCAAGCAGGCTTTGTCGCCATCGACCCGTTTACCGGACACGTCAAAGCCTGGGTCGGCAGCCGCGATTTCAAAACCGATGAGTTCGATCATGTCGCGCAGGCGCGGCGCCAACCAGGATCGACTTTCAAACCCTTCGTCTACGGCGCGGCCCTCGAACAAGGCATGTCGCCCGACAAACGCTTTACCGATCGCGCGGTGGAAATTCCCATGCCCGACGGCACGGTATGGCGGCCGACGGATCAGTCGCAACCGAGCGGCGAGCGCATGTCGGCGCGCGACGGCTTGATCCATTCGAAAAACACCATCACGGCGCAGGTGATGCAGGAGGTCGGCGCGCGCAAGACCGCCGAGTTCGCGCGCCGCTTGGGTGTCAATCAGAGCAAGCTGGAACAAGTGCCGTCCTTGGCGTTAGGGACCAGCCCAGTAACGCTCTTGGAAATGGTCGGTGCTTACAGCTCCATCGCGGCCATCGGTGATTATCACCGGCCGGTTTACGTGACCCACATCACCGACAAGTACGGCAACGTGCTGGCCCGTTTTTCCACCGGCGGTGAGCGTGTGCTGTCGGAGAGGACCGTTGGTCACCTGATCAACATGCTGCGCGGCGTGGTCGACAAGGGCACGGGACAAACGATCCGCAGTGCCTTCGGCCTGCGCGCCGACTTAGCGGGCAAAACCGGCACCACGCAAAAAAACACCGACGGCTGGTTTATCATGATGCATCCGCGCTTGGTCGCCGGCGCGTGGGTCGGCTTCAATGACGCGCGCGTAACCATGCGCAGCAACTATTGGGGTGAAGGCGCCCACAACGCGCTGCCGATCGTCGGTGATTTTTTTCAGCAGACCCTTGCGTCGCGGTTAGTCGACAGCCATGCCGAGTTCCCATTCGCGCGGCCCACCGAATCGATTTTCGACCCGCTGGTCGACGCGGTCAAGGATTGGTTTGGCGGCCTGTTGGAGGGCGTTTTGGGTGGCCCCGCCAGTCGACGGGCGCCGCGCTGATGCGGGCTTAGGCTGCCATCGAGTTGACAGTGAAAATCGGAAGTTATAACCGTAAAAATGAGTCGAAAGATTTAGTTTGAATCGGGAGGAGCCATCATGCCAATAGTCGATGCCGACACTCATGTCGACGAAAGTGAAGATACCTGGAAGAAGCTCGAAGGGACCAAGTACGCGCAGTATATTCCTGTGACCGTGGAGATTTCCGCGGACGAAGCCAAGCGGGCCGGTTACAACGCGACGACGCGGCGCTGCTGGGTCGTCGAGAGCCGGCTGCAAAACCGCGCCATTCGCGACGAGATCAATCATCCGTTGCGCGTCTATCGCGAGCTGGAAGATGTGCCGGGCCGGTTGGCGCACATGGACAAAATGGGTGTCGATGTCCAGGTGATTTTTCCGACTTTTTTTATTCGCTACAACACCAGGAACGCTGAGGCCGAGTGGGCTTTGACGACTACTTACAATCGCTGGCTGGAAGAAAAATGCCGCAACACCAACGGCCGTCTGCGTTGGGCCGCCATACTGCCGTTCCTGTCGCCTGACAAAGCAGTCGAAGAGCTGCGCTGGGCCAAGGACCACGGCGCGGTGGGCATTTTTAAGCGCGGCTTTGACCTCGACCGCTACGTTAACGACCCGCACTTTTTCCCGGTCTATCAAGTGGCCAACGATCTCGATATGCCGCTCTGTATTCACACCGGTCATCCCCTGCCGGGACACGAGTGGGATCGCGGCTTTCCGATCATGTATTCGTTCTACAACGTCATCAGCTCAGACCTCGCCAAGAAATTTCCTAAGCTGCGCTTCGGCTTCATCGAATCGGGCGCGTCGTGGATTCCTTACATGATCTCGCAAATCGGCGCGCTAAAACGCGTCGGCCTGCGCGGCAAGAGCAATCGCTCGCCCAATCTCTACGAGCTCGACCCTGAGATTTTTCGCAGCAATCGCTGCTTTGTCACCATCGATCCCATCGACGACATCGAAGCGCTGCTGAAATTTGGCACGGAAGATCACTTCATGATCGGCACCGATTATAGCCACACCGATATTTCGGCCAACTTGAGCGGCCTCGACGAAGTGCGCTGCTGGGCCGACGAAGGCAAAATCACCAAGTCTCAATCGAAGAAGATTCTCGAAACCAACTCGGTGGCATTCTACGGTCTGTAATTTTTTCACTCGCTGGCGCCTGAGCCCTGGGTAGGGTTCAGGCGCCTTTGCGCGAGCTCGGTCATTTCCTGCTTAAGATCAGGGTGGGCGTTCAGCATGCGCCGAAAATCGGCAGCATCGAGCGTCAGCAGCAGGCAGTCGGAGACCGCCGTCACCGTGGCGTTGCGCACCGTGTCGTTCAAGAGCGCGAGTTCGCCGAAATACTGCCCGCGGCGCAGGCGCAGCGGCACAGGTTGAATGTCGACCTCGACTTCGCCTTCCAAGATGAAATACATCGAGTCGGCCGTCTCACCGCGGCGCACCACCACGTATTGAGCCGGTACGACTTGTCTTTTTAACAAGCCGGCGATTTCGGCAATCCGGCCGGCGTCCAGGTGAGCGAACAGCGGCAGCTTGGCGACCATCTGCCAAGTAACGACGAAATCGCGCTTGCGAATTTCCGCGGCAAACCCGGTGGCGAGAATACCTGCCGGCACGGCGAACATGGCGATGCCAAACAGCATGACGAAGCCGCCGAAGACTCTGCCAGCGGCAGTGACCGGAATTATGTCGCCATATCCGACCGTCGCCATAGTCACCATGCACCACCACATGGCGTGCGGGATGCTCGAAAAGCTCGTCGGTTGCGCGTCGTGCTCCAGTGCATACATCGCGGCCGAGTTGATCAGCAACAGCACCAGCATCACCATCAACGCCGCAAGCAACGGACGCCTTTCGGCACGCAGCACGGCGGCAAACAAGCCGATCGCGGGCACGTAGCGCGCCAACTTGAGCACGCGCAACAGGCGCAGGACGCGCAGCCAATCGGCGTCCATAGGCAGAACCAGACCGAGCAGAAACGGCACGATCGCGACGAGATCGATAACGCCGTAAACCGAGCAAAGATAGGCCCAGCGGGCTTTGCTAGGCTGGAGCAGTCCGTCCGGCATCAACTCCGGGGCCACCCAGAGACGCAGCAGCAGTTCCAAGACGAACAGAACCCCCGCCAGGTATTCGACGGCTTGCAGCTGTGTCCCATGTGTCCGCCCGGAAACCGTGGTTTCGCAAACGATGGCGGTGATGCTGATCAGGATGAACGCGACTAGCGCGAGCTTCGTCAATCGATGAGCGGTTGAGAAGGACTCTCCCTCTTCCAGCAGGGAGGCGGCGATGATGCGCGGCAATGGCATAAAACTGGGCCATTCTAACGGCGCCGCGATTCACTTGTCGAGCCCGGTCATGCTGAGACCGTGGCTTTTTGGCAAGAGGAGGCGAAAATGGCACGGAATTGCGAGTATCTTCCCGAGTTATCATCGCGTTTCTGCCAGCGCTCGCAATTGCACTAAGCTTTCCGTTGCCGCTGCCGATCTAAGGGATAGTAGCGCGAGGGGACGGATGTTGAGAGGGGTGGTCTCGTGCCCAAGGAGGCTGATCATGGGTCCCTACGAATTTGCCATGTTTGCTGAGTCCACCGCACCGATGCAAAAAAGCCAAGAGGCATTGCCGATGACCGTCGGCGAAATCATGACTCGCGAGGTGGTCACGGTGTCGCCCCATCAAAGTCTCGCGGATGCCATGGCGCTCATGTCCATCCACCGCTTTCATCATTTGTTGGTCACCAACGCCGATGGCAAGCTGCTCGGCGTGCTTTCCGATCGCGACTTGCTCGGTGCGCTGCC
Organism: Deltaproteobacteria bacterium; assembly: GCA_016874755.1. Taxonomy (NCBI): domain Bacteria; kingdom Pseudomonadati; phylum Myxococcota; class Myxococcia; species Deltaproteobacteria bacterium. Next base: position 91,847 of record VGTH01000002.1, read on the forward strand.
CGGTAAGCCCGATTGGGAAACTTATGAAGTCAGCCAACTGATGACCAAGAATCCAGTCACGGCCAACCCTGAAGATCCGCTGGCGACCGCCGCAGCAAAAATGCTCAGCCTGCGCATTCACAGCCTGCCCGTCGCCACCGCCGACGGCGCGGTGCTCGGCATCATCACGTCCACCGACATGATGCGTCACTATCAACGCCTGGTGGAGACGATGCAGAGCAAGCTCAAACAAGTGGGCTTCATCGAGTTCTCTTTGTAATCCAGAAAAGACCGAAGAGCTCGATTCCTCACCCTGGCGACTTCCGGTTTATTGACCGGCGGGCCCGAGCCACGAACCCGAGTCACGATTCATATTCCCGCTTTATTCGGTTTGTGTTAGCGTGACCTATGGACGCACGCCGCGCTAATCGTTTGATCCACGAAACCAGTCCCTATCTTTTGCAGCATGCCCATAACCCGGTGGATTGGTACCCCTGGGGCGAAGCAGCTTTTCAAAAAGCCGTCAGCGAGAACAAACCGATCCTGCTGAGTATCGGCTACTCTGCCTGTCACTGGTGCCATGTGATGGAGCGCGAGTCGTTCGAGAACGAAAAAATCGCCGTGCTGATGAACGAGCTGTTCGTCAACATCAAGGTCGATCGCGAGGAGCGGCCCGATCTCGATGAAATCTACATGAGCGCGGTGCAGATGCTCACCGGCCGCGGCGGCTGGCCGATGACGATGTTTTTGACGCCGGATCGCAAGCCGTTTTATGGCGGCACTTACTTTCCGCCCGAAGACCGCGGCAGCATGTCGGGATTCCCGCGGGTGCTGATGGGCGTGGCGCAAGCCTATCGCGACAAACCGCAGGACGTCGCCAAGAGCGTCGAGCAGATTCTTGATAATTTACAGCGGATGTCGCAGTCGCCCGGCGGCGACCGACCGTTTTCGCCGGACATTATCTCCGACAGCGTCAGCGCCATCGCCCGCGCCTACGATTCTGAGCACGGCGGCTTGGGCCAAGCGCCGAAATTCCCCAATCCCGGGGCGTACGAGTTGTTTCTGCGTGACTATCATCACACGAAGAATCAGCGTTCGCTCGAGATGGCGACCTACACGCTCACCAAGATGGCCCAGGGCGGCATCTACGACCACCTCGGCGGCGGCTTTCATCGCTATTCGACCGACGCCAAGTGGCTGGTGCCGCATTTCGAAAAAATGCTCTACGACAATGCCCAGCTCGTGCGCTGCTACGCGCAAGCCTATCAAGCGACCAGCGATCCACTGTTCAAGAAAGTCGTCGAAGCAAGCGTCGAATATTTGCTGCGCGAAATGCTCCACAGCGAAGGCGGTTTCTATTCGACCCAGGACGCCGACAGCGAAGGCGTCGAAGGCAAGTTCTTCGTCTGGACACCGGCCGAGGTTAACGCGCTGGTCGGCGAGGACGACGGCGAAGTTTTCAACCGCATGTACGACGTCACCGAAGAAGGTAACTTCGAAGAGCAAAACATTCTGCACCCGATCTTGACCGTCGAGCAGGCGAGCAAATTCTTCCGCAAAAGCCAAAGTGAAATTGACGAGCTGGTGGCGCGTGTAAAGCAAAAGCTTTTCGCTGAGCGCGAAAGGAGAATCAAACCCTTTCGCGACGAAAAAATCATCACGGCCTGGAACGGCTTGATGCTGTCAGGCCTCGCCGAGGCAATCAAAATCGCGCCGAGGCAGGAGTATATCGACGCCGCCAATCGCACCGTCGAGTTCTTTTTCAGCAAACTATTCCGCGACGGATTTCTACTGCACACCTACAAAGACAACCAGGCAAAGCTGCTCGGCTATCTCGACGACTACGCGTTTTTCGCCATGGGTCTAGCCGATCTCTACGAAGCCACACTCGAACGTAATCGACTTGAACGCGCCGTCCAGCTTGCCGACATCATGCTGGACGAGTTCTGGGACGATGCCGACGCGGGATTTTTCTACACCGGTGAATCCCATGAACAATTGATCAGCCGCGCCAAGCCGGTCTTCGATGCCTCGATGCCATCGGGCAATGCCACGGCGACTCATCTATTACTCCGCCTCCATTATCTCACCGGCAACGAGACTTACCTGCAGCGCGCCGAGCAGGTTTTACGCGCGTACTCCGAAGCCATGGAAAGTCAGCCGTTCGGCTTTGCGCACCTACTGTGCGCGCTCGATTTTCATCTGCAGAAGCCGCAGGAGATCGTGATTGTCGGTGCCAATGATGCGGCCGATACGCGCGCCTTGCTCGATGCCGTCCATTGGTTCTATCTGCCCAACAGCACATTGCAGCTCGCCGCACCCGGCGATGCTTTAGAAAAAACCTCGCCATTACTGGCCGGCAAAACCCAGCTCAACGGCAAAGCGACCGCTTATGTCTGCCGGAATTTCACTTGCTCTGCCCCGGTCACGGATGCTGCAGAGCTAAAAAAACTGCTGCTCGGCTAAAGCTCGTTTGCAATCCGAACTGGACGCGGGTTACAAGAGACCGCGCATTTTCGCGCGAGGGGTGTCCTATGATCCACGCGGCTCTCCAGCTGGGCTTTTCACTGTTTTGGCTGTTCTTTCTGTCTTTGCATGTGCAGGTCCACGCGGCCTCGGCGCCGCATAAAGCCGTCTACACCTTTGGTGGTTTGAATGAGCGCAGCGGCATCCTCTGGGTGGCGCGCGACGCGGGAATCTTTCAAAAACACGGCATCGAACCGACTATTGTTAACGTGCGCAACGCGCAGGTCGGCATTTCGGCGTTGGCCGGCGGCGAGACGCACTTTCATGTTGGCTCGGCGACCGGAACTTCCATCGGCGCCATGGCGGGTGGGCTCGATCTCGCTTACATCGCTGGCTTGATCAACAAGCTCGACGGCGCGTTCATCGTCAATCCGAACATCAAGACGCCAGCCGATCTCAAAGGTAAGAAACTCGGTGTGCAAAGCATCGGCGGCGGCGTCTGGATGTTCTCCATGCTTGCCCTCGAACATTGGGGCTTAAACCCCGAGCGCGACAACATCCAATTCCGCATCATCGGCGACCAATCGGTGCTAGCCCAGGCGATTACCCAGAACACCATCGACGGGGGCTACCTCGGTTACTCCTTCGGCGCGCAGATGGAACGGCAGGGTTACCGCATGCTCGGCGACTTAATGAAAATGGGCATCCCTTACCAGGGCCTCGGCATGATCGCCAAGCGCAGTTTAATCGACCGGACACCGGAAGTCCCCGAGCGCACACTGCGGGCGATGGTGGAAACAATCACCTACATCAACAATCCGGCCAACAAAGCCGCCGTGGTCAAAACACTCTTCAAAGAATTGCGCTTGACCAAAGTGGAAGACGCGCAAGCGGGTTATGAAGTCATGCGCACGCTTTACGACAAAAGAATTTATCCCAACGTCGAGGGGTTGCGTAATGTAGTTCGCCTACTCGGCAGAACCAGCGAACCGATCCGCAAGACCAAAGTCGAAGAAATCATTGACGACCGGTTGGTGCGGAAGTTGGAGAAGGAAGGGCTGTTCTAAGAAATTCTCTAGCGTCTAGAGCCCGGAGTCTCGCGCCGCCGCGCGGATTCTTGACGCTCCAAGCCCGATGGTGGTAGACCAGCGTTGTAGAGTTGGTCAAAGCATCGCCTTAGCCGAAGGAGGCAATATGGCAGGAAATGACGCTGGGTTTGAAGTAATTATCTCGTCGGATTCCCATGTGATGGAACCGTCGGAAATCATTGTCGAGCGAGCCCCCAATTCGTTGAAAGACAAAGTGCCGCGTTTTCCCAAATTGGAAGTCGGCAGCAGCTTTCAAACTCATCCAGGCGGCTCGGACCCGACGCAGCGGATCAAAGAGATGGAGACCGACGGCCTTTCCGCTGAAGTGCTCTATCCAACCTATCTTCTGCCGCAGTATGCGATGGACGATGCCAAGCTGCAGGAAGTCACCTTTCAGGCTTACAACGATTGGCTGATCGATTACTGCAACAGCTCCCCGAAGCGGCTGCTCGGCATCGCCGCAATCGCGGTCTATGACATCGACGTAGCGGTGAAGGAATTGGAGCGTTGCGCCAAAGCCGGCATGCGCGGCTCGCTCATCTGGCAGGCACCCCATCCCGACCTGCCGCTCCATTCGGACCACTACAATAAGTTCTGGGCGGCATCGCAGGACTTGAACCTTCCCGTGCATCTGCACATCCTGACCGGCCACGGCTACCACAAGCAGACCGTGTTCGGGAACAAACGGACCGGCATCGAAGCCTATCGCGGCAGCGTCAATTTGAAGCTCAAGGAAATCATTGACGATTTCTTCGAACTGATTTTTTACGGCGTGCTCGAGCGCTATCCCAAACTGAAATTCGTCAGCGTCGAAAACGAAATCGGCTGGATGCCGTTCATGATGCAGCAGTGGGATTATTACTATAACCGCTTCAAAAAAGTGAACCCGCCGCCGTTTACCAAGAATCCCAGCGAATATTTCAACACCCAGATCTACGGGACGTTTTTCCGCGACACCGTGGCCGGTCATAACTTCCAATGGTGGGGTCAGGACAACTGCATGTGGTCCAACGACTATCCGCACGGCAACTCGACCTGGCCGGAGTCGAAGAAATATATCGACCGCGATCTCGGCCATCTGCCGGCGGACATCCGCCGCAAGCTGGTCTATACCAATGTGCAGAAGCTCTATAACATCGATATTCCGCATCCGGTGCTGCATTAGTCGCTAGCATCGGCAGGTAAGCCAGTGGCGCGCTTTCGGACGAAAACAAGTCTGCTAGCGCGCCATTTTTTTGTTAGGAGCAACCCGAAGATCTCGCGCTAAGGCGCAAAGGGCGCAAAGTTCGGAAGACGGAGGCTCTATGCCGCCACGCTACGGCTCCGATTTGGTCGTCGAATTGTTGAAGCTCCTGAACATCGAAGCGGTCGCGCTTAATCCCGGCTCGAGCTTTCGCGGCATCCACGATTCTCTGGTCAACTACGAGAGCGGCACCAAGCCCAATCCCGAGATGATTCTCTGCTGCCACGAAGAGATCGCCGTCGCCGTGGCCCATGGCTACTTCAAAGCTACCGGCAAGATCATGCCGGCCATCGTCCACAACGTCGTCGGCCTGCAGCATGCCTCGATGGCGATCTACAACGCCTGGTGCGACCGCACGCCGGTGATGGTCATGGGCGGCACCGGGCCGATAAATTCGAGCAAGCGGCGGCCGTGGATCGACTGGATCCACACGGCGCAGGTGCAGGGCAATCTGGTGCGCGATTTTGTCAAATGGGACGACCAGCCGGTGGGCGTCGAAGCTATCCCGTCGTCGATTCTGCGTGGCTACCGGCTCGCTCTCAGCGACCCGCAGGGGCCGGTCTATCTCTGCTTCGATGTCAGCGACCAGGAGGCGGCCATTGAAAAAGAGATTTCGCTGCCCGATGTCAGCCGCTTCCGCCCACCAGCGCCCCTGCAAGCCGAGGCGGAGTCGATCAAAGAGGCGGCACGGCTGCTTGCAAACGCAGAGAACCCAGTGATTTTGGCCGACTATGTCGGGCGCAACAATGATGCGGTTTGGAGTTTGGTGCAGCTCGCTGATTTGCTGTCGATTCCGGTCGTCGATCTCGGCGCCCGGCTCAATTTTCCCAATACCCATGCGTTAAATCTCACTGGCAAGAACGCCGATCTGGTTGCCAACGCCGATGTGATTCTCGCTCTCGATCTGACCGACCTCTACGGCGCGCCGGTCAAACAAGATGCGGCCACTCATGCCGCCGTGCCAGCAACCAAGCCAGGCTGCAAGATTATCAATGTTACGCTCAACGATCTCGCTACCCGCAGTTGGACCAGCGACTTTCAAGAGCTTGCGCCGGTCGACCTGCCGATCATCGCCAACACCAAAGTGTTTTTACCGGCCCTGATCGAAGAGATTCAAAAGCAAGGCAAATTTTCCAAGAACGCGGTCGGAGACCGGCGCAAGGCGCTGGCCGCGCAGCACGACGAAGTGCACGCGCGCTGGGAAAATATCCTCAAGCGGCGCTGGGACGAAAAGCCGATTGCGCCGCCGCGCTTGGCCTATGAAGTTTGGCAAGCGTTAAAGAATGAAGATTGGCTCTTGGTCGCCGGCGCGTTCCGCGGTTGGCCGAGCCGCTTGTGGACTTGGGACAAACCAGGATTGTTCTTGGGCGGCTACGGTGGCGGTGGCTTGGGCTATGGGCCGGCAGCGTCGGTCGGCGCGGCGCTGCCCTACCGTGGAACTAACAAGATTTGCGTCAACCTGCAGCGCGACGGCGAAATGCTCTATACCTCGAGCGCGTTGTGGACCGCGGCAAATACCGGCGTGCCGTTGCTGACGGTAATGACCAACGATCGCGTCTATTACAATGATGTCGAGCACCAGGAAAAAGTCGCGATCCACCGCGGCCGGCCCGTTGAAAACAAACTGATCGGCATGGAAATGGCCAAGCCTGCCGTCGATTTCGCGAACTTGGCGCGCTCGTTTAGCATCCATGGGGAAGGACCCATCACCGAGCCGGAGCAAATCCGCCCGGCGGTGGAGCGGGCGATCAAAGTGATCAAAGAAGAAAAGCGGCCGGCGTTAGTCGATGTTTACATGAATATGATCTAGAGATCTTGTTCCAATGGTTCCAGGGGTTTTTTCGAGGTGATCTATGATGCGTCGTAAGCTCAGGGTTGCTGCTACGTTGGTGATTTCGATTCTCGCGTTTGCCGGAGCGGCTCTCGCACAAAGTAAACCGGTGAAGAAGATTCGTGTCGGCGTGCCCTCCGTCGGCATGGGCAATATCATCATTTTCATCACCAAAGAGGGAAAGTTGTTCGAGAAGCACGGCCTCGAAGCCGAAGTCATTACGGTCATGGGTTCTGGTATCGGCTCCAAAGCGCTGATCAGCGGCAACATCGATATCATTCCGATCGCCACGCCGACTGTTATCGCCGCCAACTTGGCTGGCGCCGACATGCAAATCTTGGCGCACACCATGCCCGCCGTGGTGCACGCGCTCATGGTCCGGCCCGACATCAAACGGCCGGAAGATTTGAAGGGCAAAAAGATCGGCGTTTCGAGTCTGGGGTCGCTAACCGATTTCCTGGTGCGGTCGATCGCCAAAAAGAAAGGACTGAATCCCGAACGCGATATCACGCTGCTGACCACTGGTGGCAGCGATACCGAGCGGGTGATGGCGCTCAAAGCTGGTTCGGTGGAAGCCTCGGCGCTGTCCCATCCCGGTTACGGCCTGGCGCGCAAGATGGGCTTCCATATGCTGTGGGATTCGGCCAAAGAGTTGGACTACCCGTGGATGGAAATCACCACGCGACGCACCGCGATCAAAAACGACCGCGACTTGATCATGCGTTACATGAGGGCGCATCTGGAAGGCATCGCACTGTTCAAATCCAACCGCGAGTTCAGCATTCGAGTGATCAAAAAAATGCTCAAGACGCCCGATGACGAGCTGGTCAATGAATCCTACGATATCTTCTCCAAGATGTTTCTGCCCACGCCCTATCCCAACCATCCCGGCATGAAAGCGAGCTTCGAATACGTCGCCGAGACCCGCCCCGACGTGTGGAAGCACAAGCCGGAGGAGTTCACCGATCCGAGCTTTGTGGCGGAGTTGGACAAGAGCGGGTTTATCAAGGCGCTGTACGCAAAATAAGCCTGACCGACGATTTTAGTACATTTTGTTCTCGAACACCCAACGATCCAGATTGTCGAAATAAGCCCGGCGTAAGACCAAGCTCATCGCCACGGCGCGGGTCGCTTTGTCTTGCAGCTCCGGCGTGGTGGCGTACTTGACGAGAATCTCGAACGGGTAGTTGCCGTGCTCTTCTTCGTCCTCGTGGATTCTTCGGTAAGGCGCCGTGACCCAGTCGGGGACTGTTCCTGCCTTCAAACTCTTAGCGATCAGATAGTCGGCCACGCCTTCGCCCGCCATTGGAAAGGCGGCGATGCGCTCCACGGTCGTGGTTAATCCTTCGAAAGCATTGAACATTGCCATCTGCGCCGGCAGTGCCTGGTACTCGTACGGCGTCGCACCTTTGCTGCGCAGCGCTTCTTCAAGAAAGACGGCATGCTCGTACTCTTCGTGAGTCGCTTCGGCCAAAGTTTTCTTCACGTCCAACTCCGGCGTGGTTTTTAGCCAGCCGCCGAAGATTTCACCGGCGCGGATTTCGTTGAACAGCCGGCTCTGCATGACCTTGATTCTCGCTTCATCGTTGGTCAACGGGATGAAGCTGTAGGTCGGCAGCTTGGCGTCGAGTGATTTGCAAAAATCGGCGACTTGTTTTTCCAGCGACTGGGCAAATTCGCGGCTGTCCATAAGCGTTCCTCCGTGGTGATTTCGCTATCAAAGAAGCCGGCACCGGGTCAAGCATGGCCGCGGCTCGTGATCAATATCACGCCGGCGACCATCAGAACGGCGCCGCTGATGATGCGCGCGTTGACGGTTTCCAGGTTGCGCAGAAAAATCGCACTGAGCAGCACAGTGAAAAGCGGCGTTGTGTTGAGCAGTGGGATGATTGCCGACATCTGTCCCTGTCCCAAGGCGACAAAGTTGGCGATTTGAGCGAGGGTCGCGAGCACCGCGGCGCAAAAGAAAAAGAAGAAACTATGCCGATCCATTCGGAGTTGCGCCGATCGGCCGGTCGTCAGAACGAAACCAATCATGAGCGCCAGAGAAACCGTGGTAACGATCGCTACAGCGACGAACGGGTCGGGAATGATTGCCAAAGCCTGCTTGCGCAGGGTCTGAGAAATAGCGGAGATCAATGCTGCGAGAATCGGCAACGATGCGTCGATCAGGCGCCATTTCTTGGCGCCTTCTTGCTTACCGGTGATCAACCAGACGCTGGCGACAATTAAGATAGTTCCAAAGAACACGACGATGCCCGGCTGTTCGCCGAGGAACATGACCGCAGCGGCGGCGCCAAAGAGCGGTTCGGTTCCCCGCAGCGGGCCGGCGCGGGCAACCCCGATACGGTTGATGCCTTCGTAAAACAGCGCCCTGGCGAAGATCGGCTGCAAGCAGCCGCTGATGATGTAGTAGATCATCGCCGGCGAGCGCAAAAATTCCAGCGACGTAGTTGCGATCAGATAGCTCCACACGCACGTGATCGAAACCACGTAACTCATCAACATCGCGGCGAAGATATTCGAACGGCGCAGGCCGAAGCGGACGAAGATCGAGTCTCCGGCCCAACCCATGGCGGAGAATATGGCGATGATCTCGGCAGACAAGGACGTTGAAGTGCTTTCGTTGTGTGTAAAATATCAGCTAATCCGAGCGAAGGCGGTTTTGCAAACGGGGTCGGACGGGCCTACTAAGGGATTCTGGAATGCCCGTGTCCGATGTAGGGGGGCGCCTTTTATTGCGATTGCCTGGGACTAACAGAAAAAAGATTGACAATTGACAGAAGAGAAAGGAGGCAGGCCCGTGCCTCGTGGGGTCGGGCAGGGGCCTGTGGCGGAGTCGGTCCGCCTGAGGAAAGCCGGGTTTAGTTGAAGTCGCGCATGCGCAAAAACGTGTCTTGAAGCTTCTTTAGCTCAGTCGTGAACCAAAGATGCCGCCGGCGGTGACGGCTCAGATGCGGCTGCAAAAGCCCTGGCGGATACATCTTGGCGCCACATTGGTCGCAAAGCGCGGCGCGGAACTTTTTGTTGTCAATGACGATCGCGTTCTTACCTTGGTTCAATGCCGGTTCCATGGTCCACCTCCAGACGATTCTGGTAGGGACCATCAGCAAGCGTAGTGCCAAGGCTGACAGCGAAGTGAAACCGCTGCTCAGGAGGGGATTTTACTTAATCTAGTCCCGACTGCAGCGCTGTGCGTCAACTCCGTTGTGACAACACAGTAGCCGATGACGTTTTGTGGCAATGCCCTGGACGAGACGGAAGCTATTGTTTAATGCCAAAAAACTCCGCCGCCGGGCCGCCTCGCGGGCGTCGTAGGCCATTTCCAGCCGGTCGGTTTACCCCCAACAAGGGACCGCTGTCGACGCCGTGCACCGAGATCGGCGCGCCGAGCCTTTCGGCGGCTTCGTAGAACGGCCAGAGAAATTCGCTATCCAGATCTTTGCCGTTGACGTTCTGGTACACGATGATCGAGTCGAGGCCCAACTCCTTGACCGCAAACTCCGCCTCTTGAATGGCTAGTTTGATATTCGACGGACTGCGCTGCGCCATTGAACGGCGTCACAGCGAAGATCGCGATATCTAGGAGAAAGAGAACTTTGCCGAGCTTCATGTGCTTATGCGAGCGACTGCTTCACCGCGGCGACGATTCGTTCTTTCCCGGGCAGAAAGCCCTCCTCTAAAGTTGGCCCCGCGGGCACCGGCGCGAAGGGCGCCGCAACGCGCAGAATCGGGCTGTCGAGGTGATAAAACGCTTGTTGCTGAATTCTCGCCGCGATCTCTGCGCCGATACCGCCCTGCTCCACCGCTTCGTGGGCAATGACCAAGCGGCTGGTTTTTTTTACAGAGTTGGCGATCGTTTCCACATCGAGCGGTGACAGGCTACGCGGATCGATGACTTCGACCCTGATGCCATCTTTGTTCAGCTCTTCCGCGGCGGCCAGCGCTGGGCCGACCATGTTGGCGATCGCGACGATCGACGCCTGTTCACCCTCGCGCAAAACCGCGGCTTTGCCAATTGGCACGATGCCATCACTGTCACTCACTTGGCCCTTCGACCAGTACAAACCGCGATGCTCGATAAACACCACCGGATTGTCGTCGCGAATGGCAGATTTCAAAAGACCTTTCGCATCGGCTGCGTTCGACGGCATGACGACTTTCAACCCAGGCACGTGACATAACCACGACTCCAAGCTTTGCGAGTGATGCGCCCCCATGGCGCCGCTGATGCCGCACTGCACACGCACAGTCAGGGGAATTTTTAACTGCCCGCCAGACATATAGTGCAGCTTGGCGGCGTGATTGATCAGCTGGTCCATCGCCAAGGTAATGAAGTCGATGAACATGACTTCCACCACCGGCCGCAATCCCGCCGTGGCGGCGCCGATGGCGATGCCCATCACCGTCGCTTCGCTGATCGGCGTGTTGACGGTGCGATTAGCGCCGAATGCTTCGGCCAAACCTTTGGTGACACCGAAGGGCCCACCGAGGGCGACATCCTCACCGAAAAGGTAAACCGAGGAATCGCGGCGCATCTCTTCTTCAAGACCGGTGCGGATTGCATCTAGGAAAGTAAGTTCGGGCATGGTTCTTTCGAATTCTATTTTTCCTATACGAAGGCGAGATCCTTCGCTGCGCTCAGGATGACGGCTACGCTGTCACCTGGCTGTCGACCTCACTGTCGGCGGGCCACGGCGACGCGAGTGAGAACTGCGCCGCTTTCTCGATGATCGCGCGGGCTTCGCTTTCGATTTCTGCGAGCACGCTCTCCGTCACGAGTTTCTTTTGTTTCAAATTCGCAGCGACCCGCGCGATCGGGTCTTTCTTCTTCCACTCGGCTAACTGCGATAGTTCTCGGTACTTCGCCGGATCGCCCTCGTAGTGGCCGCGCATGCGGTGGGTTAAGCATTCGATAAACACCGGCCCCTTGCCGGCGCGGCATTTTTCCACCGCTTTGATCATTTCCCCACGCACGGCGAAGAGATCGTTGCCGTCCACCGTCTTTTCAGGAATTCCATAGGTCTTGGCGTGCTGCGCCAAGCGTTCGATTTTGGTGTGCGCCGACAGCGGCGTGAATTCGGCGTAGCCGTTATTTTCACAGATGAAAATAACCGGCAGTTGCCACAAGCTGGCGATATTCAGCGACTCGTGAAACGGCCCGGCTTGTCCGGCACCATCGCCGAAAAACACCACGGCGAGTTGGCCCTTCTTGTTCTCTTTCGCCGTGAAGGCGGCGCCAAGCGCCAGTGGAATCGTGCCGCCGACCACACCGGTGGCGGTCATGAAGCCGCACTCTTTCGCGACGATGTGCATGGAACCGCCCTTGCCGCCACAGTAGCCGCCGGAGCGGCCGGCGATCTCCGCCAAGAGCCTATTGACGTCGGCACCCTTGGCGATGGCGTGACCGTGCGAGCGATGAGTGCCGTAGACGTAGTCGGCCTGGCGCAACAAAGCCAGCGCGCCGACCGCAACGGCTTCCTGGCCGATGCCGAGATGCAACAAACCTTGGATTTGCCGCTCGGCATAGAGCGCCGAAACTTTTTCTTCAAACGCGCGGATGAGCCACATCCGGCGCAAAAGATCGACGATCTCTTTGGGGTTTTCTTTTCTATTTGCCATGAGCACCAATTAACCGGAAATCAAATGGGCCAGAACGCTAGACTCAAGACGCTAGACTCCAAACGTATTCATGCCACCGCGGCGCGAACGGCCGCGCCGATGCGCTTCTCATTGGGCCCAATATGTTCTTCCAGCGGCGGGCTGTAGGGCACCGGAACATCCAGCGTCGACACACGCCGAATCGGCGCTTTTAACTTGTCGAAGCCGCTCTCGGCGATGCGTGCGGCGATCTCGGCGGCGACGCCGCAGCTCTGATGGGTTTCGTCGGCGATGACGACGCGATGGGTTTTGTCGATGGACGCTAGGATGGTTGCCAGATCGAACGGCACCAGCGTGCGTGGGTCGACGACTTCGATGTCAATTTTCTCTTTAGCGAGATCCGCAGCAACCTTGAGGCAAACCTGAACCGTGTACGACGTCGCAATCAACGTGACGTCACTGCCCTTGCGCTTGATATCGGCAACGCCAAACGGAATCGGCTTGTCGTTCTCCGGAACTTCACCGCGAACATCGAGCAAGCGCGTGTGATCGACGAAGATCGTCGGGTTGTCGCTCGCCGCTGCGGTTTTCAGTAAGCCTTTGACGTCACGTGGTGACGATGGAATGACGATTTCCAAGCCAGGCACGTTCCACAACATCGACTGTGGACTGCCCGAGTGCTGCGCCGCGCCGCCGCCGCGCAGGCCGTGAAATAAATGAAACACCACCGGCACTTTCGTCTGACCGCCGGACATGGAATAAGCATTGGCCGCTTCGTTGGCGACTTGCGGCCAGGCTTCGTAGATAAAGCTGCCGGTGCTCAAGTCGACGATCGGTCGCAGACCCGCCATCGCTGCGCCGATGGCGAGGCCGCAAAAGCCCAGCTCTGAAATTGGCGGAGCGACCATGCGCTCGGCAAATTTCTTTTGCAGATTTTGGTAGACGTGGCGGTGCGGGCTTAGGCTGAGAAACGTCCCGTTGATCAAATGCACGCGCTCGTCGGCGCTCATGATTTCGTCGAGCGCCTCGAATTTGGCTTCGTAGTAAGCGAGTTCTCTCATGGTTGGTTCTCGGAGTCCTTCGACAGGTCTCAGACGAACGGATCAAGCGCCGAAAAAACTGAAGATCCGTTCGTGCTGCGGAGCATGTTTTTCATTTAGGCGAAGTAGCCGGTCTCGGCTTCTTCAGGTTTCGGATAGGGGCTCGCGACCGCGAATTCCGCCGCCGCAGCGATTTCCGCTTTTACCTGCCGTTCGATGGCGCTGATTTCTTCTTTCGTCGCTTGCTTGCCATCGACCAGTTCACGGACATAGATCAACACCGGATCGCAGCTGCGATACCATTCGCGGGCCTTTTCCGGCACGCCGCTGACGTCCCAAGCCAACGATGTATCCGTCGGCTTCGGCACCGTCGGCCAGTTGGTCTCGCTGCCGGGATAGCGCACGGTCTGGGTTTCGACAAATTGCGGCCCCTCGCCGCGGCGGATTTTTTCCACTGCTTCTGAAATCGTCGCGTGCACCAGCCCGGCGTCCATGCCGTCGATCTGCTGCGCGGGAACTTTGTATGCCTTCGGCAACTCCGTCAGCGGGTAGGCAGCCATCGTCGTTGATTGTGCCGCACCCGTGGCGCGGCCGGCGCCGTATTTACCGTTGTTCTCGCAGAGAAACAGCACCGGCAGTTTGAGCAACGAAGCGTGATTAAACGCTTCCGGCGCGGCGCCTTCTTCCAACGAACCGTCGCCGAATAGGCAGACCGTCAGGCGGCCGTTTTTTAATGCCTTGGACGCGTAGGCCGTGCCCGTCGAGAGCGGAATGATGCCTGCGACCACACCGGAGCTGTGCAGAAACCCCAGCGATGGCGCGACGGAATGAAACGAGCCGCCCTTGCCTTTGTTCAAACCGTCGACGCGGCCGAGGATTTCGGCGAATAATCGTTTCGGGTCCACGCCGCGCGCCAGCAAGTGGCCGTGATTTCGGTGCGTCGTAAAAAGATAATCGTCGGCGCGCAGGCAAGAAAGCGCCGCGACACCTGTGGCCTCCTGGCCGCAATACAAATGATAATGGCCGCCGAACACGCCCTTGTCGTACAGCCCGACCAAGGTCTCTTCAAAATGGCGGATGACGAACATGCGGCGACACAAGTCCAACAATTTTTCCCGTGGCAGTTTGGGCAGCATGAGTTGTGACTTAGTCCAAAAACATGGAGCTTGTCAACGCGACCCTCGATTGACATTGGTTTCGCGCCGCGCCTTAATATCGGCAAAGACGAGCATGATTTTAGGAGGAATAAACATGAATCGCCGTTTGGTATTTTTCTTCCTGGTGCTGGTTTCGCTTACGCTGACCGTGCCGTTGGCGGCGCAAAGCCAAAAACTCAGAAAAGTGCAAGTCGGCGTGCCCGCGGTTAGCATGGGCAATATCGTTATCTACTTCAGCAAGGACGCAAAAATTTTTGAGAAATACGGCCTCGATGTCGAGCCGATCGTTGTTGCAGGCTCAGGTATCGCGTCAAAGGCATTGATCTCAGGCAGCGTGCAGATCTCGCCGATTGCCACACCGACTGTCATCAACTCGGTGCTATCGGGCTCGGACATGGTGATCTTGGCGCATACGATGCCGGGCGTGATTCAATACTTGATGGCGCGGCCGGACATCAAACGCACGGAAGACATCAAAGGCAAATCCATCGGTGTCACGCCCTACGGCGGACTCAGCGATTTTCTAGTTCGACACCTGGCCCGCCAAAAAGGGCTAGTGCCGGACAAGGACTTTGCTTTGCTGCAGCTCGGCAGCGATACTGACCGCTTCATCGCCCTACAACAGGGGCGGATTCCGTTGTCGACTTTGTCTCATCCGAATTACATCTACGCACAACGCCAGGGCTTTCATATCCTCTGGGATTTTTTCAAAGAAGTGGACTATCCCTGGAGCGAGATCGCCACGACGCGCGCACAGATCAAGCAAGACCGCGATTTAGTCATGCGCTACATGCGCGGCCATATCGAGGGCATCGCTCGCTTCAGACAGGAGCCGGAGTTGGCCAAACGGGTCATAAAGAAAATGCTGCGCCTAAACGACGACGTCATGGCGCAGGAGTCGTGGGAACTTTTCGCCAAGCATCGCCTGGCGGCCCCCTATCC
The DNA here is from genome assembly GCA_016874755.1 of Deltaproteobacteria bacterium. Taxonomy (NCBI): domain Bacteria; kingdom Pseudomonadati; phylum Myxococcota; class Myxococcia; species Deltaproteobacteria bacterium. Next base: position 107,194 of record VGTH01000002.1, read on the forward strand.
CAATCTGAAAGGCATGAAAACCAGCTTCGACTACGTCGCCGCCACGCGCCCGGAAGTGTACAAGCACAAACCAGAAGACTTTGTCGATTCGAGTTTCGTCGAGGAGCTGGACAAGAGCGGGTTTATTAAAAAGCTGTACGAGAAGTAATTATCTACATCACCAACACCGCAGCGCCTTGGATCTTCCCGGTACGCAAGCGGTGCAAAGCCTCGTTTGCCTCTTCCAACGCAAACGTTTGCACTTCTGTGTGAACGGGCACTTTCGGTGCTAACTCCATAAATTCCTCGCCATCAAGACGCGTGAGATTTGCCACCGAGCAGAGTGAGCGTTCCTCCCATAGGATGGAATATGGGAACGATGGAATGTCGCTCATATGAATGCCGCCGCAGACGACCATGCCGCCTTTGCGCACCGCGCGCAGCGCCTGCGGGACCAATTCACCTGCCGGCGCGAAGATGATCGCCGCGTCGAGTTTCTCCGGCGGCAGTTCATCTGATCCACCTGCCCAAACCGCGCCGAGATCTCTCGCAAACTGTTTTGCCGCTTCATCGCCCGGGCGCGCGAACGCGTAGATTTCTCGCGCCTGATACCGTGCCACCTGTGCGACGATGTGGGCAGCGGCACCGAAACCATAGATGCCCAGCCGCTTGCCTTCACCCGCTTTCACTAAGCTTCGATAACCGATCAAGCCGGCACACAAGAGCGGTGCGGCTTCGGCATCGCTGTAGGATTTGGGAATCGGCAAACAAAAACGTTCGTCGGCAACCGTATATTCCGCATAGCCACCGTCGAGCGTGTAGCCGGTGAACTTTGCTGCGTCGCATAGATTCTCTTGGCCGGTTTGACAGTAGAGACAACTGCCGCACGTCCAGCCTAACCACGGCACGCCAACGCGATCGCCGTTGCGGTAACGCGCCGTGCCCGTGCCGGTGGCAACTACCATGCCGATAATTTCGTGACCGGGAATGAGCGGTAATTTGGGCTGCGTTAACTCGCCGTCAACGACGTGCAAGTCGGTGCGGCAGACCGCGCAAGCTTTGACTTGGATCAAAATCTGCCCGCGCGCCGGCTTGGGGATATCGATTTCCGATTCGACCAGCACTTGCCCGGGAGCGCCGAACATCATCGCGCGCATGGCTGGCATACTTGCGAACAAAGTTTAAAGCGACTGTTTCGGCACAATGGCTTGATTGCTGGCGCGAATCAGAATCTCGCGGCTAGCAGTTTCCGCGAGTATCTCGCCCATGTCACTCAAACCACGACGGATGACGCTGGAAAACCAGCGGCCGTCCGGCGTCTCTAAAAATTTTATGTAGTCGAGAACCTCGCCGCCTGGAATATCTCGGTAGATATACAAGAAGCGGCCCGCGGTCAAAGTTTCGATGGCGCCTTTGGCAGCCAGACGCTCGCGCGCCATGTCCTCTTTACTGAGCCGTTGATCGCTGGCGATGAGCGGGTTGAGCACGCGGCCGATGCCGCGCTTGAAAGCGAAGATGATATCGAGCTGTGCTTCGGTGGACTCCTGCGCAGCGTCAAGGCGCGCCATCAGGCGGACCCGTTCGGCTTCTTCCGCGCTGCCCTTGAGCTTGCTGGTGTATTCCTGAATCACTTCGTGCGGCGCGTCAGCGTGAGCTTCTTCAATTTTGGTTACCTTGGCGCCGAGCGGCGTGCGCAGCCAAGACAACACGCGCGACAAACGATCGAAGTCGAAGTCGAAGTCGAAGTCGGTGTCCAAGGCCGCGGTCAACAGGCGCAACAGGTTGGCACTACGGAACACTTGCTCCAGCACGGGATTTACGATCGGCGCATCTTTTTCAGTGGCGCCGAAAATAAGCCGGAAGCCGTCGCGCAGGCCACCGGCCATTTTGCCGGCGCTGCGCTGGATTCCCGATGCATCGAGCACGTTGTCAATCGTCTCGCCGCGGTTGGCGAGCCCATTCAAGAATTCGCGCTCCCTTTCGAGTTTAGGATTCAACGCTAATGCGTGTTGCAACGCTTTGATACCTTCGTCCCTCTGGCCGAAAGCGACCGCGATGCGGCCAATCTCCGCCACCGAGCCGGCGTCACCGGGGTTGAGCTGCACCGCGCGGGTGTAAGCCACCAGGGCTTCGTCATAACGGCGCGCCCGCCGCGCCGCGCCGCCAAGGTTCCGGAAAGCCAACCAGTGGTTAGGGTTGACCGCTACCGCTTCACGTAGCCAGCGCAGCGCTTCGTCAAAGTTGTTGCGCTGCAGGTAAACCAGCGCCAGATTCATATAGGGCCAGCTAAATTTGGAATCGAGCTTTATTGCGCGCTCGTAAACTTCGATAGCAAGGTCCGGCTGCTTGTGCAGAGTAGCCAAGCGATAAGCCAGAACATTGAGAGCCTCCGCTTGCGCACCCACCTCATGACTCGGTAGCCGCACTCGCATGATTGCGCTGACTTGTTCGCGGTTTTTTTCATCGCCACGCTCGGCCACGCCTTTCAGTATCAAACGCGCCATGCTCAGTTGCCCATTGTCGGCGAGACTAACTCCCAAGGACAGCACGCATTCGGCCTTTTCTGGATGCAGCGCCAGCGCGAGCAAAGAAAGCGTGAAACGCGAAACGCCGCTCAACGGTAAGCCGCAATAGTCGGCTCCCTCGCGCACCCAATTGCGTTCGCGGGCAAGCGCCAGCGCCTCCTCCTGCTGACCACTTTCCAAGAGCACGGCGAAGAGCGCTTCGGCAGTCCCACTCGTCGCGTCCCGCGTGAGATGACCGCGCAGTTCTTTGATGCCCTCGTCGCGCCGTCCCATGCGCACTAGCAACGAGGTGAGCTTTTGATAGTTCTGATCATTGCGCACCAAACTCGCCGCACGCCGGTAAGCGTCGAGCGCCTCGTCCAGCTCACCCAGCATCTCGGCGACCTCGCCGCGATAGTAGTGCGCCACAGAAGAATCCGGCGCGCGTTTGACCACCGCGCGAAAATGCTCGGCCGCTTCTTTGATGGCGTTGCGCTCCAAGGCCTGGCGCCCCCGCTTGAGCAGGTTCTCGGCCTCTTCGTTGAGAACTTGGCAGTAGGTTATTTGCGGCAGGAGCAGGCAGACAAAGTAGGAACAGACAAACGCGGCGCGATATATCAGCTGCATGGGTCTCCCGGAACCTGTTATTTGACAGCCTCCGGCTAGTCGAGATCGATGTCTTTCAATGGTTTTTCAATCGGCTCCTCTTTGGCTTTCTTGAAAAGTTCCTGAAACTTCGCCTCGAGTACTTTGGATTTGTTTCGCTCAGCCTCCACTGCCTGCTTGTACTTTTCTTCGCGCTTGTTGGCTTCCTCTTTGACAAAGGACACTGCGTCCTTGATCTGCGCCACCGGCGACGGCTTGACCGCGGCCTTGTGATCGAGCACAACCGCCAAAGTTGAATCAATGGTCAGCATGGCATCGCAGCACGGGCAAGCGATTTGAATGGTTTTGGTTTCGTTGGACATGTTGGCTCCCTGAGACGTGAGTCGCGAGGCACGAGTAGGAGGCTGAACTGGCGACTCGTGGCTCACGGCTCGTGCCTACTTCATCCTCTTAGTTCTATTTGTTCCCCATCCGGGCCGCCGAAAACGACGCGGCGCCAACCTTGTTCGCGCGCCTCGCGCGCGGCGGTGTCGTGCGGCGCGCGCATCAATTTGACGCCGTCCTTTTGTAATTGCGCAACCGTTTCATCGAAGCTGTCGGTTTCGAGGCAAAAATGGAACCCTTTCATCTCACCGTCGGTGTGATGCGTCAATTCGAGGACCGTGTCGCCCAATTTGAGATAGGCAATCTGCAAGCCGCCGCTGGCGGTCTGTTGAAAGTAATGTTTGAAACCAAAATGCTTTTCGTAGAATTGGACCGAGCGATGGAGATCGGCAACATGCAGGGCGACGTGATCGATGCGCTTGAACATGACGTTTTCCTCAACTCAAAGGATAAGCCGCCGGGGACTGTCTTTGCAAGCGAGCTTCGGATATAAGAACACACCGCTTGGCGGGTAATCTTCTACAATGCCCATCTATCGACTCAGTCGAGAACCGATCTTTCCACCGGCGGATGCCGCTGATCCGACCGGTTTGCTCGCCGTCGGTGGCGACCTGTCGAGCGAGCGCTTACTCGAAGCTTATCGCGCGGGAATTTTTCCCTGGTATTCGGACGATCAACCAATCCTTTGGTGGTCGCCCGATCCGCGCACGGTGCTCAACCTCGACGAGTTTCGCCTGTCACGCAGCCTGCGCAAAACCATCAACAAAAATCTTTTTACCGTCACCTTCGACCGCGCCTTCGCCGAGGTCATCCATGCCTGCGCCCAGGTGGCGCGCACGACTCAAAGCGGCACCTGGATCACCGATGAAATGCAAGAAGCCTATGTGCATCTGCACGGTTTGGGCTATGCCCATTCAGTAGAAACCTGGGTCGGCGATGAATTGGCCGGCGGCCTCTACGGTGTCTCGCTGGGCAAAGCGTTCTTCGGCGAGTCGATGTTCCATTTCAAGACCGATGCATCCAAAGTCGCCCTGGCCGCCCTAGTGCAGCAATTGAAGGAATGGGAGTTTCATCTCATCGACGCGCAGATGACGACCGAGCATTTGCTGAGCTTAGGCGCGAAAGAGATTTCCCGACGGGTGTTTTTGAAGCGACTCACAGAGGCCCTAAAACATCCGACGCGGCGCGGCCGCTGGCGCAGCGCGTAGCGAGTTGCGAGCGCGGGGTTTAAGATTTTGTGCTGGTTTCAATCTTTTGCAGTAGATCCGCGAAGGATTTCTGCAACGGAAATTCGCACGCGAATAGCGCCAGCGCCAGCCCCGAAAGAATATACTGATCAAACTTGTAGGCGCCGACAATGGCGAGAACCAAACCATAAACCGCCAGCGCCTCGATGATCGCGAACGCGACAACTTTGCGCGTGACAAACGTCGAGATCACGCTGGCCGCGCGTTGCTCCACCGGGCCTTTATGTGCTTCAAGGGCGCGCAATAGCTTCGATTGTTTTTCCCGTGTGAGCAGCGCCTCATTGCTGAGAAACTGGCGCTTCCACCAGAAAAGGTAGCCAAAATCGACCGCGGCCAGTGCCCAGAGCACAACCCGCAAGCTCTCGCCAAAGGCAAACCCGGCAGCATATTTCGGGTTGGCGAGTATGCTGCGCGCGATGAACAGGTATATTCCCACCGCCGCCGTAAATATGCTCCAGAGAATGACCGCGGCACCGCGCTGGTCGAGTAGAATGGTTCTAAACTCGGGACGGATCATGGTGAGGTTATCTAACACAATCCTATTTTGCTGTCTTGCTTGTCGGCACCGACCGGAGGATGCTATAGCGGCGTCAAGGAGCAAAAGCCATGCAAGAATTCGATCTTGTCATTCACGGCGGGCGCGTCATCGACGGCACCGGCAACCCTTGGTTCTACAACGATATTGGCATCAAAGACGGCAAGATCGCGGCCATCGGCAAGATCGCGCCGGAGGCTGGCAAACGAGCGATTTCCGCCAAGGGCTACGTCGTCACGCCCGGCTACATCGACATGCACACACACAGCGACCAGCCGATCATTCACGACGGCAACGCCGAGAGCAAAGTGCGCCAGGGTGTCACGCTCGATATTATCGGCGAAAGCCAAACCGTCGCGCCGTTGGCGGGCGAGGTGCTGGAGGAGTATCGTCTCGAACATCGCAAGCGCAATTTCATCGAAACCGACTGGACCGACTTTACCGGCTACTTCGATCGGGTGATGCGCGGCGGCGTGTCAATCAATTTTGCCTCCGGCGTTTCGCCGCAACAGGTTAAGCGCGTGGTCTGCGGCTTCAAAGAACGGCCGGCGACTGCCGCAGAGCAAGAGCAGATGAATCGCTTGGTCGCGCATGCGATGGAACAGGGCGCGCTCGGATTGACCGCCGCATGGCACGCCAAAGGACCCGAGTATCCCGGCGAAGTCGTCGAGATGGCCAAGGTTGCCAAGCGCTACGGCGGCTACTACGGCGTGCATGTCGGCAGCGAAGGCTTTGACATGATGGAGGAGCTGGCCAAGATGCTGCGGGTGGCGCGCGAGTCGCGCATTCCCGTGCATGTCTATCACTTGAAAATGCGCGCCAAGGCCAACTGGGGTCGGATTCGCCAGGTGATTCAACAATTGGAAGAAGCGCGGGGCGAAGGCTTGGAGATCACCGCCAATCAGTATCCCTATACCGCGATGCAGCACCCGTGGCGCCGGCTATTTCCGCGCTGGGTGCAGGACGCACCGGTGCAGGAGACCATCAGTCAATTCAAAAATCCCGACTACCGTGCCCGAGTCGTCAGTGATCCCGAGTTCAACCAGTACGTCGATGAGCATGGCGGCTGGGAAGGCATCGTCGCGGCGCGCATGGACGGCGAAAAGATCAAAAAGTTCGAAGGGATGACCATCGCCGAGATCGCCAAGATCCGTGAGAGCGATCCGGTGTCGACCTGCTTCGATCTCATCCACGAAGAGGGCAGCTTCATTCACGGCGTGCACCACACCATGAACGAAGACGACGTGAAGACCGTTATGCGCATGCCGTGGATATCGATTGGTTCCGATGGCAGCGCCTTGAATCAGAAATTTCCCGGAAAGCCCCACCCGCGCAGCTTTGGCACCAATCCCCGAGTGCTTGGCAAATACACCCGCGATGAAAAAGTTTTGACCGTAGAAGACGCGGTGCGTAAGATGACTTCGCTGCCGGCGCAGGTGTTGGGGCTCAAGGATCGCGGTTTGTTGAGAGAAGGGTACTGGGCGGACGTTGTGTTGTTCGATCCCGATACTGTCGCCGATCGCGCCACCTATGACGAACCGAAGCAGTATCCGAAGGGAATTGATTATGTGCTGGTCAATGGCACAGTCGTCATAGAAAATGGCCATCACACCGGGGCGCGGCCGGGGCGGGCGATCTACGGACCGGGGCGTGTCGCGTAGCGCGATGCGATTTCAGATTCCAAATTGCAGATTCGAGATTTTTTCAGACCGGAGATTCGCTGCTTGGAGGGACGATGGATTACGATTTACTGATTAAGAATGGGCGTGTGGTCGATGGTTCGGGGCTGCCGTCGTTTGTTGCCGACGTTGGCATTCGAGACGGCAAGATTGTCGATGTGGGGCGATTGAACGGCACGGCCAAGCGGACCATCGATGCGAGTGGTTTCGTCGTTTCTCCTGGTTTTATCGATCATCACACCCACATGGACGGGCAGATTCTCTGGGACCCGTTTGGCACCTGCGAGCCGCAGCATGGCGTGACTTCGATCATTATGGGCAACTGCGGTTTGGCGCTAGCGCCTGTAAAAAACGGCGATGAAGATGCCATCGTGAAAAGTTTCGTGCGCGTCGAAGCGATCCCGCGTGTCGCTCTAGAAAAAGGCGTGCCCTGGGGCTGGAAGAGCTATGGTGAATATTTAAACAAGCTCGAAGGCAACATCGGCATCAATGTCGGTGGCATCGTCGGCCACATCGCGGTGCGCCAGTTCGTCATGGGCGAGGAGTCCACGCAGCGCAAGGCAACGGATAGCGAAGTGCAGAAAATGCGCGGAGCGGTCGGCGAGGCGATGCGCGCCGGCTCGTTTGGCCTCTCGACCAATCGCAACGAGCGCCACATGCGCGAAGATGGCCTGCCGGTGCCGAGTCGGCTAGCCGATGATCACGAGCTGTTCGCGCTGTGCGAAGTCGTCAGCCAATCCAACGCCGGGGTGATTCAAATGAACATGGGTCGCCACTGCGTCGAGCAGATTCCACAATACGACGAGCTGGCCCGGCGCGTGCGCCGGCCGATCGTTTGGCAGAGCGTGCAGTACAAAGAGAGCGAGCCGGAGCTGTGGCAAAACATGCTGAGCGGCATCGCCAAGACTTTTGCCGAGGGTTACCAAGCCTATGGTTTGACCCACACCGTGCCGCTGATGCGCCACTTCAGCATGAAGGACGCGCAGATTTTTGACGAGTTCCCAGTCTGGAAAAATCTGATGTTCCGGCCCGAGCCGGCGCGCAAACAGGCGTTCGCCGACCCAGCCACGCGGCAGAAGATGCGCGACGACATGGCTGAGCCGCGCTCGGTATCATATCACCGCAACTGGGGCCGCGTGTTTGTCGAGAAAGCCGCCAAGACGGAAAATCAGAAATACGTCGGCAAGAGCGTTGCCGAAGTCGCCGCGGCGAGAAATCAAGATTCGCTCGACGCGTTCCTGGATTTGTCCTTGGAAGAAAATCTCGAAACCATGTTCGAGACGACCAACCGCGGCTTCAACCCCGAAGCGATGAGCACGATCATGAAGAGCCCCTACGTAGTCATCGGCACCTCCGACGCCGGGGCGCATGTGCAGTTTGGCGCCGATTTCGGCTACTGCACGACGCTGCTTGGCATGTGGGTGCGCGACCGCCAGATGATTGCGCTGGAACACGCCATTCACAAGCTGACGTTTCACGTCGCGTCGATCTGGGGCATCGAAGGGCGCGGCCTGCTGCGCCCGGGCTACCACGCCGATGTGACGATCTTCGATCCCAAGACGATCAAGGCCTGCGCGCCGGAGTGGGCGGAAGATTATCCCGCGGCAACCAAGCGCTTCATCCAGCGCTCCGAGGGCGTGCACTACACGATCGTCAATGGAAAAGTCGTTTTCGAAGACGGCAAAATGCGCGGTGAAATGGCTGGCGACGTGCTGCGCAGCGGCGCGTACCAAGCGTAAGGGAACGATCTCGGAAAAATCTCGCGCAGAGACGCAGTGCAGAGTTCGGAAACTTGGTAGGGGCGGGTGTTAAACCCGCCCTCTTTTTTGCCTAGGAGCAATTCGTGGCAGGAAGCAGCCTCTTAGCATTGATCGATGATATCGCATCGATCCTCGACGACGTAGCGGTGATGAGCAAGACCGCCGCCAAGAAAACTGCCGGCGTCATCGATGACGTCGCGGCCATGAGCAAGGTCGCCGCGAAAAAGACCGCGGGCGTCTTGGGTGATGACTTGGCGTTAAACGCCAACCAGGTCGCCGGCGTCCACACCGACCGAGAATTGCCGGTGGTCTGGGCCGTCGCCAAGGGTTCGCTGATCAACAAGGTGATCCTGGTGCCGGCAGCACTGGCGATCAGCGTGTTTGTCCCATGGGCGATCACGCCGTTGTTGATGCTCGGCGGGGCCTATCTTTGCTACGAGGGCTTTGAAAAAATCGCCCACAAATTTTTGCACGACGCCGACGATGAGGCGCATCACAAGGAACATTTGGATGCGCTCGTCGACCCGGCACGCGATATGGTGGCCGTCGAGAAGCAAAAAATCAAAGGCGCCATTCGCACCGATTTCATTCTTTCCGCCGAGATCATCGTCATCGCGCTGGGCACGGTGGCGCACGCTGATTTTGGCAAACAGGTGGCGGTTTTGGTGGCCATCGCACTGCTCATGACCGTTGGCGTTTACGGCCTCGTCGCCGCTATCGTCAAGCTCGACGACGCCGGACTGCACCTGAGCCAAAAACCCGGCAGCGGCGTTTGGTCCCAATGGCAACGGGCGATCGCTCGGCACTCTTAAGTTTGGCGCCTTGGCTGATGAAAACCCTTTCGGTGGTTGGCACCGCGGCGATGTTCATGGTCGGCGGCGGCATCCTAACCCACGGCATCCCGGGCGCCCATGAATGGATCGAGCGCATCGCCCACGGCGCCGGCAGTTTCTTGGGCGCGGTGCTGCCAACATTGTTGGACGCGTTGGTGGGCGTGATCGCCGGCGCGATCCTGGTTGCGGTGGTAGTCGCGGTCACAAAACTGTTGCGCCCGGCCAAGCCGCACGCTTAGACGGATCATGTTTCGGTTGCTGCTGCCGGCGCTGCTGCCGTCCTGGCGCTTTTTCGACACCATCGCGCCGTCACCGCGCATCCAGTTCGCCTTGCTTGATCACCACGATGAGCCTGAGCCCAGTTGGCACAGCTTTCGCCCCCATCCCGATCGTCTTTCCCTGGGCGCCATGATCCGCCGGCTTTTTCATAACCCGCGCTGGAACGAGTCGTTGTACATGGTCACCTGCGCCGAGCGGTTGCTCGAACAACCCTCGCGATTTCGCGAAGAAGAGATTCTGCGCCGCATTACCACCGCGATCGAGAGCGGCGAGATAGGGTGGGCCCCGGCCCAAGCGCGCTTTGTGCGCTTTCGAATCCTTATCCTCAAACGCCAGACAGGACGCGTCACCGAGCGCGTCATGTTCACCTCGACGGCAGCGCGATTGGCGCCGTCGCCATGAGCCTGGAAATCGCCGTGCGCTGGAGCGAGATGCTCTTGGCGCTCGCTTTCATACAGCAGAGTATCGAGCATCTATCCGCACCTGGAACCGAGCGCTGGTTGTTTGCCACGCGGTTAGCGCTGGCACTTTTGTTATTGATTGGTTTGCAACCAAGCTGGGCGCTAGGCGCGATGCTGCTTTTGAGTCTAGCGATTCTCCATCGCTTCGACGGCCCCTACAACGGCGGCAGCGATCGCATGAGTTTGTTGCTGTTGATCTGTTTACTGCTATCGCATCTGGCGCCGACGCCACATTGGCAAGAAATCGCCCTTGGCTATTTGTCAGTGCAGTTGCTGCCGTCGTACACAATCGCCGGGTGGGTGAAACTTGCCAATCCCGACTGGCGCAGCGGCCAGGCCCTGAAAGACGTCTTTGAATTTTCTGTTTATCCAGTCAGCGAAAGCATCCGCGCCTGGGCAGGCTCCCCAAGGCTGTTGTTCGGGTTGTCCTGGACGATGATGCTATTTGAAATTCTTTTTCCGCTGGGGTTGCTCAACGCCACGGGGTTAATGGCCGTGTTGTCACTGGCAGCGCTGTTTCATCTGATCAACGGCGGTATCTTCGGCCTCAATCGCTTTCTCTGGAGCTGGATTGCGGCCTATCCTTGTCTGATCTGGTTTCAACAACGGGTGTTCGGCGGATGAGGGCGACCAACCGGTCGCCCCTGCACCGGCCCAACTAACTCTAAAACTGGTTAACGCCATTCGTGTTTGGGATAGCGGCGCTGCAGTTGATTTTTTAATTGCGGGTAGGTGTTGCGCCAGAAGTCGGCAAGATTCTCGGTCACTTGCACCGGGCGATTGCTCGGCGCCAGCACTTGGATGCGCAGCGGCACGCGGCGCTGGGCGATCCAGATTCCGTCTTTGATGCCGTAGAGATCTTGAATGCGCGCAGCGATGGTTGGCGGTGCATCCGGCGAATAGTCGACTTTGACTTTGCGGCCGCGCGGCAGCTCGATGCGCTCGGGCGCGTATTCGTCGACCCAACGCTGCTGTTGGTGCGATAGCCAGGATTTCACGACCGACAGCACGGGGCGATTGCGGACTTCGCCGTAACTGAACGCGCCGTGGCAGACGTGCTCGATCATGATGCAGCGATCTTCCGCGCCGATGGCGGGGAGCTCCAATTCCGCCATCCACTCGCGCAAACGATTGACGCGCAAGATCCAGTCTTCAACCGCGTCGTCCCAATGTTCCAATTGACAGCGACCCGCGGCAATTTCACCGGCAAGCAACGCCGCTGCGTCATCCACTGAGGGATCGGCGCCAGGCTTCTGCTCCAGCACCAAATCGCGAAAACGAGTCTCTTGCCGGCCAACCACGCGGCGCGTGACAGGGTCGAGCGCCACCGCGCGCGTTTGTTCGATATGGCTGGGAAACAGCTCCTGCAGCCATTCTTGCTTGACCGCCGTGGCGAGATTGAGCATGACGTTCAAATTGCGCTCGCCGCTGGCGCCACTTTGCACCTCGCGTACTTCCGAGACGACAAAGAGCGGAGCCTTAACCACGCTTTCGCGCGCCAGCGTGCCACCTCGGTTGTGCACGAGAGCGCAGCGCGGGCCGTGGTCGATTCGCTTGGCCAACTGATCGGGAAAGCCAAGCAAGATGCAGCGCTGCACGGCGTCATTGGCGGCGGATTTTTCTTTGGTGTCCAGGCCCTCCTCGTCGGCGACGCGGAGAAATTGCTCGAATAGCGGGCCGACCTGTCGCGCTGCTTGAGCATTGATGCCGACGCGTCGGCAGCGCTCGGCATTGAAGTCATGCCGCTGGGCGTAGCGCCAGGCGCGCATCAGGACAAAAAAATCGGATTCTACTTCGTGCGCGAAAATTTCATCCCGGGCTTCGCTGGTCTCATCGTTCGGTCGGCGCGCCAGCAAGTCGCGGCCTTGCGTCAATGCGGCAATCAACGCCACCTGACGAACGCAGCCGTATTCTCGCGCCGCCAGCAGCATGCGCGCGTAGCGTGGATGGGCCGGAAAAGCGAGCATGCGGCGACCGAGAGCGGTGATCTCGCCGCTGCTTTCATCTACTGCGTCCAGATCGTTCAGCAGCGTCTCGGCGCGCTCCAGCGCCCGTGGCTCGGGCGCTTCCAGCCAACGAAACGATCTAACGTCGGTGACGCCGCTCGCCTTGAGCGTCAAAACAACCTCGGCAAGATCCAACCGTTTGACTTCGGATATCTCCTGCGCCGCGCGGCCGCTCTGCTCATGGGCCGTCCATAAACGCAGGCAACGACCGGGCGCGGTGCGGCCGGCGCGGCCGGCGCGCTGATCGGCAGCGGCGCGGCTGATTTTTTCGATGAGCAATGTGTTGATGCCGCGGTGCGGATCGAAGCGCGGTATGCGCGCCAAACCGCTGTCGATCACCAAGCGCACGCCGTCGATGGTGAGCGAAGTTTCGGCGACGTTGGTGGCAACGACGACTTTGCGCTTATCGTAGCGCGCCACCGCCGCATCCTGTTCTCGTGGCGGCAACTCGCCGTGCAACGGAAAGACAACGAACTGGGGACCTAATGCACTCTGCGCCGCTTGCACAGTGCGGGCGATTTCGTAAGCCCCGGGCATGAAAATCAGCGCATCGCCCTCGGGATGTTCGCGCACCAGGCGCTGCAATTCTCTAACGGCATTTTCCCAAACCGGCCGATCGCCGGCGGGGTTGGCAAGATAGTCCACCTCGACCGGGAAAGCGCGCCCCGCCGATGACAGCACCGCGCAAGGCTGCAAATATTTCTCGACGCTCGCGACCTCAAGCGTCGCTGACATCACGACGATGACAAGATCGGGCCGCGTCGCTGCCTGAATCTGCAGCGCCCGCGCCAGGGTGATGTCGCCATAAAGATGACGCTCATGAAATTCGTCGAACAGAATTGCGCTGATCCCTTTCAACGTCGGATCGGCGAGCATGCGCCGCAACAGCACCCCTTCTGTGACATAGCAGATGCGCGTCGCCGCCGATGCGACGTTGTCCAAGCGCATCTGATAACCCACTTCGCCGCCCAGCTTGACGTTGCGCGTTTGCGCCACCCAAGTGGCCAGCAGTCGCGTCGGCAAACGGCGCGGTTGCAGGATAGCGACTTGACCGTCGCCCAACAAACCGCCGTCGAGGAGCATCTGCGGCACTTGCGTCGACTTGCCCGACCCGGTGGGCGCGGTAAGCACCAAGCGCTTTTGCGCTTTGACAACTTCGAGCAAGCGCTGCTCGATTTCGTAGATGGTAAAATCCGGCTTTGACATTGACTGGGCTAGAACAGGCGGAGCTGCTTGGGTTTATCGTCAAACACGGTGCGGCCACCGAGAGCCGGCGAGATGGCTTTTTCGTGAGCCACGACGGCGGCGAAGTCCGCTCGCGGCTGTAGATCGGTTTCAATCGTCTGAACGAAACGATCTAATCTTTGAAAGCCGCCAAGCTTATCACGATCGCCGAGCTTGGCTTTGTCGAGCGCGCTGCGCAGATATTGCAGCGAACGATCGTAGGTCTTTAGCGGCACCGGAAACGGATGGCCGTCCTTGCCGCCATGGGCAAACGAGAAGCGCGCCGGATCGCTGAATCGGCTCGGCGCGCCGTGCACGACTTCGGCGATCAGTGCCAACGACTGCAGGGTGCGCGGGCCAAGCTTTTCCACGAGCAACAGCTCGGCGAAATCGTGCAGGTCGCGCTCGTAGGCGACGGCCAGCACAGCGCCCAGGCGCTTGAGATCGACGTTCGCGGCGCGGACATCGTGATGCGCCGGCATAGTTAAATGACGCGCTTCGTTGAGAATCTTAGCCGGCTTTTCCTGGGCGATTTCCAATAATGCGTGCTGCGCCGGTTTGGCGTGGGTGTCGACGAGATTCATGATCACGCCCTGGTTCTCACCGACGATGGCGCTGTGCGGTTCCGCGACGAAATCACGCACCGTAGCCGAGTGCCAATGATAGCGCCGCGCCATGCCGCTATGATCGTTCAAACCTTGCTGCACCACCGCCCATTCGCCGCTCGCCGTTACCACGAAACTGTGCAGATAAATCTGGAACCCATCGGCAATCGCATTGTTGTCGACCCGCGCGGTCAATCGGCTAGTGCGCACCAGCGTATTGCCGTCAAGCCCGTGCCGCTCGGCAACCGTCAGCAACTCCTGCGGTGTGTTGCGTGAGAACCTGCCACGCCCGCCGCAGATGAAAAGACCAAGCTCCTGCGCACGCGGCGCCAGGCCGCGCTTGAGCGCGCCCATGACCGAAGTGGTGATACCGGACGAATGCCAATCCATCCCCATGACGGCACCGAAGGCTTGAAACCAAAAGGGATCGCTAAGGCGTGAGAGAAACGCTGAAGTGCCGTAATCCGCGACGATCGCCTCGGTGATTGCCGTGCCGAGCTTGGTCATGCGCTCCGCGAGCCACGGCGGCACGCGGCCGCCATGCAGCGGCAGATCGGCGGTCCCGGAGCGATTCATGCCGTGATTGTATAGATAAATCGTGGGTTGCGACAGCCGGCCGGCAGATTCGGAACACCTTGCGCAAAGACGCAAAGGGCGCAAAGTTCGGAGAAAACTATTTGTGTCTTTTACTCTGCGGCCTCTGCGCCTCTGCGCGAGACAAATCTTATTCCCGCCGGCTGGTTTCCGTCGAATGTGGCGCATCCACTGGATTCGTAGTTGGAAACGAGTCGAGCGGGTCGGCCAAGCTATCGGCGAGCTGATTGGCAGCGGCGGCGCGGCGGTTGTAGCGAATCGAATCCCAAAACGCAGTGACGATAAACGCGGCGCCGATCAAACCGGTGACCGCTTCCGGAATATGGTGCACCGTGCCCAAAAACATCATGACCGCCAACGCGATGATCGCGTAAAAGGCGCCATGTTCGAGATAGCGATAGGAAGCCAAGGTTTCTTTCTCAACCAGCATGATCGTCAGGCTGCGGACAAACATGGCGCCAATGGCCAGGCCGATGGCGATGATGAAAAGATTGTTCGACAACGCAAAGGCACCGATGACACCGTCAAAACTGAAACTGGCGTCGAGAACTTCCAAATAGAGAAACGAGGCGGCGCCCGACTGGGCCACCTTGCCGGTGACCGCGGACTCGACGTTCAGCAGGGCGGAAACGCCATCGACGGCGATATACGTTATCAAACCGAAGATGCCGGCGATCATGAATTCCATGCTCTCGGCGCCGGCCAATTTGGTGGAAATATAGTAGAGCAAGAGCAACACCAGCCCCAATTCTACCGCCTCGATCCGCCCAAGCTTGGTGAGCGGGCGCTCAATGATGCCAATCCAATGCACATCTTTTTCTCGGTTGAAGAAGTGTTTGAGCCCAACCATTGCGAGAAACGCGCCGCCGAATGCGGATACCGAAACATGGGCGCTGGTCAAAATCTTAGAGTATCGGTCGGGATCCGTGGCGGCGAGCACCAACGCAGAGACCGGATCGCTGTGGATGATGATGGCGACAATGAGCAGCGGAAAAACAATGCGCATGCCGAACACGGCGATGGCGATGCCCCACGTGATAAAGCGCCGCCGCCACACCGGCGTCATTTTTTTAGAACCACCGCGTTGACGACGGCGTTGTCGAACGACAGCGAGACTTCAAGGATCGCGAGCACGGCGACGATGAAGACCACCGACAGAGCGTGGGTCCAACTATGGCTTGTACTCCAACCAATGAACCCGCCAGCCACCAAACCGGCAAACGTAACGACAAACGAATGACGAAAGTAACCCATATGTAAAGCTCAGCACACTCTTGCATAACGTGATCGGGCTTTGCAAGTCCGAGGCGCGCTAGCGTCGCAGCAACCAACGGGTCCCGGGGATGTGTATATTGCTGCTGTCCTGTTGACTCCTCCAATGCCTATGTTGTACGCAGTCACATAGGCATAGGAGTTGTACCGTGGTCCTAGTCCTCAAGAATGATCAGATGGAAAACCTCGTGCCCATGAACGAGGAGATCGCCGCCATCGAGCAGGCATTTGTAGAATTGGGTGCCGGCAAGGCGATGATCGCGCCGCGCGCGCGGCTGCGCACGCCCTGGAAAGAAGAAGGCGGCCAATACTATTTCAACAATATAATGGGCTTAGTGCCGGGCATGAAGTCGATGGCGCTGCGCATCGACTCGAGCTTTTCCAAAGAGATTCAGGTCGAAGGCAGCAAACGGCGCGTTTACCCGGGCGACTTCATCGGACTGGTGATGCTCTTCGACATGGATACCTGCAATATTTTGGCGATCATGGACGATCATTTCATCTCGACGCTGCGCGTCGGCGCCACCAGCGCGGTGGCGAGCAAGTATCTCGCCCGCAAAGACGCAAAAGTCATGGCGCTGCTCGGCTCCGGTGAGCAAGCGAAAACTCAAGTCACCGCCCACGCCTGCGTCAGGAATCTAACTAAAGTCAAAGTCTTCAGCCCGACGAAAGCCAATCGGGAAAAGTTCGCCAAAGAGCTGAGCGCTGAAACCGGCATCGAAGTGGTCGCGGTGAATTCCGCCGAAGACGCGATCCGCGGCAGCGACATCGTCACGGCGGCGACCAACACCGTCGATCCGGTCATCCAGGGCAAATGGGTTGAGCCGGGCATGCACTTAAACAGCATCGTCGGCGGCGACGGCTTTTTGCCGCGCAAAGAGCTCGACGACGAAGCGGTAATGAAATCGAACTTGATCGTCGTTGGTTACAAACCGCAAATCTTTCTCGACAAACAGGCCGAGTTTCACGACCGGCTGGAACGTGGCTTGGTCAAAGCCGAAGACCTACACGAGTTAGGAGAATTGTTGAACGGCAAATGCCGCGGCCGCGAAAGCGAAAAAGAGATCACCTTTTTTAAGAACAACACCGGCATGGGCATCCAGTTCGCAGCGACGGCGCGCTTGATGTATGAAAAAGCCAAGGCAAAAGGCATCGGCGCCGAGCTGCCGCTGGAATTGTTTATGACCCAGCGCGGCGATAAGTTGTTCTCACCGTAAAAGGAAATCATGAAAGCGGAAAACGGAAAACGGAAAATTCGGATCACTGCTCATTGAGCGAAGCGACTAGAGTTAAGAAGGAGCAAGGTTATGCGCGATTGGGAAGTTTTCATACCTGAAGAAGAACGACGCGTTTACGACAAGGCCGGCTACAAGGGCAAAGAAAAGTTCGGCATCAACCCGGCGCTGATCATCATCGACGTCATCACCGGTTTCACTGGCACCAAACCGATGCCGGTGATGGAAGCCATCGATGAATTCCCGACGAGCTGCGGTCAAGTCGCCTGGGACGCGCTGCCGAAGATCAAAGAATTGCTGCATGCCTGCCGCGACGCGCAGATTCCGGTGGTCTATTCGACCAGCGATCCGGAATTCAAAGCGGCCTTCGGCAACGCGACGAAGCGCGGCACGGACAAGACCGATTTTGAAAAGCTCGCTGTCGAATTTCCCGAGATGATCAAGCCGCGCGACGATGAATTCATCGTGCGCAAAGCCAGAGCCAGCGCGTTCTTTGGCACGCACTTGATCACCTATCTCGTGCGCAAAAACATCGACACATTACTAATTGCCGGCACCAGCACCTGCGGCTGCGTGCGCGGCACGGTGCTCGATGGATATTCGTATGGCTATCCGGTATTTCCGGTTGAAGAATGCATCTTCGATCGCTCGCGCACATCGCACTTGGTCAACCTCTTCGAGATGAACGCCAAATACGCTTCGGTCATCCAGCTCTCCGAAGCGCTCGACTACGTCGGCAAGATCAAACGGATGGAAGGCCGAAAGACACTGGCGAGCTAACCGAATAATCACTCACCACGAAGGACTCGAAGTGCACGAAGGTTTCAGACGAGCAATTTTCCGAACTTCGTGTTCTTCGTGGTGTAATCAGTTCTTCGACTCGGCTACGACCGCCGAGTTGTAAGGAGAAGACCCTCATGGCAACCGAATCCCCTTTCGTCGATCAAGAATATTCAGACCGCTACGCCCGCGCCCAAGCGCTGATGCAGCGCGACGGCCTCGACGCGCTGGTGGTCTCCGAGAAAAACAACTACTGGTACTTCAGCGGCCTGATCAGCTACCAGCTCGATCACATCCAACGCCCGCAGATTTGCATCCTGCCGAAAACCGGCAAGCCGCTCCTGATCGTCTACGGCAACGATAAAGCCAAGGCCAAGGCTCTGCCCTGGGTCGGCGAAGTGCGCTCCTACACCGACGTGCCGTTCCCGCAGGAAATGATTGCGGCGTCGATCAAAGAAATGGGCTTAGGTGAGTCCAAGCTCGGCTTCGAGTTGGGCGACGATCAACGGCTGGGCATTCCCGTTAACTATCTTTCCGGCCTCACCGAAGCTCTCCCCAAAGCGCAGATCAAAGATGGCAGCGCCGCGTTGAACGAATTGCGCACCATTAAAAGCGCTCGTGAAATTGAGTTCATGCGCAAGGCCTGTGAGATTTCCGTCAAAGCCTACGACCGCTGTTTGCCGAAACTCAAACCGGGCATGACGCGCCGCGAAGTCGCCGACAACTTGTACATCTCGATGATCGAAGAAGGCGCCCATCCGCGCCATCCGGGATTTCTAATGTTGAACTCGTCGACCCGCTACGACGACCGCGTCTACAAAAAGGGCGACCGCATGATCGCCGACTTCGGCGCCTGCTACGAAGGCTACTACGGCGACATTACGAGAATGGCGATCTTCGGCGCACCGACCGAAGAGCACAAAAAAGACCACGAAACCGCCTGCGACGTTATTGATCTCTGCTTTGAGTCGATGAAGCTCGGCACCCCGCTCGCCGAAGTCTCGCGCGTGGCGAATCGTGAACTAGTTAAGCGTGGCTATGAAGCCGTCGACAGCCCAAAGCGCATCGGCCACGGATTAGGCATGTCGCGCGCCGAGCCGCCGTCGCTAAACGAAGTCGAAACCGAAGTTTACCGGCCAGGAATGGTGCTCGCGTTGGAGCCCAAAGTGCGCTCGAAAACCAGCGCCGTGCATTTGGAAGAAGACGTATTGATAACGGAAAAGGGGCAGGAATTCCTAACCACGGGTTGCCGCCGCCTAGACGTGATCAAATAATTGCTCAACAACGGCTGTTGTGGGGGCGACCGGCTGGCGCGCCCGCGCCCCGAACTCTGCGCCCTCCGCGCCTCAGCGCGAGAAAAATCCGAGGAACTAACATGAACCAAAAAGGCATCCTCTACCTCTCCAACGACGACGTAAAAAAAGTCCTCGACTTGGGCCGTGCCATCGAGATCACCGAGCAAGCGCTGCGCGATCACAGCGAAGGCCGGGTCATCTGGTCGACGCCGGAAGACTTCGCCATCAAACCCGACGAAGGCTGGCAGTCCTGGGTCACCGGTTGCGCGCTCAAAACTTCCCCCGTGGCCGGCTTTCGCATCCGGTCGATCAAAGCCGCCGGCGGCAGCCGCGACGTGTCGCGCCCACCGCGCGGGCCGCGCCGCGTGTTGATTCTCAGCGACCTCGAAGGCGGCGAGATCGTCGCCTTCATGGACGAAGACTGGTGCCACGCCGTGCGCACCGCCGCCGCAGCCACGGTAGCTATGCGCGTGCTGGCGCGCAAAGGCGCCAGCACCATGGCCATGCTCGGCGCCGGCGACACGGCCCGCGCCGCCGTGCCGGTGATGGCCAAGGCATTCAACCTAAAAGAAATACGCGTCACCTCGCGCACGCCCGAGTCGCGGCAGAACTATGCGAAAGAAGTCGGCAAAGAGTACGGCTTGAACATTAAGCCGGTGGAGTCGACGGAGGAAGCGTTAAAAGACGCTGATGTCGTAATCTCCGCGACAACAACTTCGACGCCATTCGTCAAAGAGTCCTGGCTCGGCGAAGGCATCACCGTCTACTCCATCGGCAAGCACCAGGAAATGGAAAGCTCGATCTACAAAAACGCCGACAAGTTCGTCGTCGACAGCTGGCTCCATTGCAAAAACAAATCCGACATGCAGCGCATGCTCAAAGAAAATTATCTGAGCGAAAAAGACCTCTACGCCGAGCTGCCCGAGCTACTTTCAGGAAAGAAAGCCAGCCGCCAGTCAGACAAAGAACGGGTCTTCATCCGCGCCATTGGTCTCGTCAATCAAGACATCGCCATGGCGAACACGATCTATCAGAGCGCATTGGAGAAGGGTATCGGGACGAGATTGCCTTACTGACTTTGATTCCCTGATTCGATTCTCAGACGAGAAAACAATCCACAACTCGTGCAAGGGCGACCAATTCCGACTGCCTCTCCCTCTGGGAGAGGATAGAGGTGAGGGCGCGTTGTGGCACGATCCTGCCGCGCTTCGATCTACCCCCCCGCGCGTAACCCATTCCCGTGCTTGGCGATCATCGCCTCGAAATCATCCACTGCCGTATTCACGTCCATGGCCCGCACGCCATAGATGTCCCCGTGCGACGCGGGAAAAGGCTCGATGCCTTGCTGGAGCTCGCGCGCCAGATTCATCAGCCGGCGCCGCGCCGTGATGATCGCGAGGTCACTGGTGCCGAGGTGCTCTTTCCGGCGGTCGTAGACCGGACCCATGCTTTCCTGTATCGCGCGATCCTGATCGTTGACGCCCCAGATTCCTGTGTAGCTCGTCGCGCGTTGGATTTTACGATCGAGCAGATAGTCGTTCTCCATGTTGCGCTTCGGAATGAACGTGCCAGGGATCAGCTCAGGCGGAAACGAGCGGCCCGTGCGGCGCGGCTCGATGTCCTTTTCGGTCAACGGCCGCTCGGGGTGGTAGGAAATGTAAAACGTCATCGTGCGATGGTCGTCCACCGGAATCCAGGCCCGTCCGCCGGCTGGAAACCGTATGAACGGGATCAGGCTATAGGTCGGCAGCAAAGCCTGGGTGACGCGCCAATTGTAGGTGCCCTCGCCCACGGTGCGACGGGCGCCGTAGCGAAAGCCGTAGTCGGTGTCGTTCACGATGATCTTGGGCGACCTGTCCAGCGCCTTCTGCCGCGGATCGATGGCGCTGCCGTCGCCATTGGGCGAAGCCGCCGGGTCGAGATACGTGTGCAGGAACGATGCGTGGGAGCTGTCGATGTCGCCTTCGTACCCCTGTAGGAAGTTGGTCTCCTGATACCACTTCGACACCGAGCGGTGACTATCGGGGACTTGAGTCCACTCCAACTTGGGTAGCTCGGCGTGGAGATGTTGGGGACCCATGTAAACCCAGATCAGGCCGCCGTGCAGCGCCGTCGGGTAAGATGTAATGTGGATTTTGTCTTTGAAGTTGCTCTCGGCCGGTTCCGAAGGCATGTCGACGCAGTTGCCGGCGACGTCAAACTTCCAGCCATGATAGACACAGCGAATGCCGCACTCCTCGTTGCGCCCAAAATAGAGCGACGCGCCCCGGTGCGGGCAGTGCGCCTCGACGACGCCGATTTCGCCGTTTGAGTCGCGAAACGCGACGAGGTCCTCACCCAACAGCCGCAAGCGCACAGGCGGGCAATCCGCCTCGGGCAACTCCTCAGGCAGCATCGCTGGCAGCCAGAAGCGCCGAAACAGCTCGCCCATGGGCGTCCCTGGCCCGACCCGACACGCAAATTCGTTGTCTTCTCTGGTTAACACCGCACCTCCCGTGCGAGGAACTTTCTGACCGGGGATTTATCGCCGAACCGGCGAGGCTGTCAAACGTCGGAGGTTTGGCTGAATTGCGTTGGCGTACTCATGGCAAATCGTAGCCGCGCTGCCTGCACACTATATGATTAGCTGTCGGCGCCTATCTGATCTGAAAGATCTCGCGCCAGAGTTTCTGATACTTCGGATAATCCTTGCCGTCCTCGACGCCTAGGAAATAAACCTTCGTCGGTCGGCTTTTTTCCACCGGCTCAACCTTCGGATGAGCCGGCGTCTCGCCGGCCTGGGCGTAAACCTTCTGACCTTCTTCGCTAATCAGCCAGCGTGCCCAGAGTAGCGCGGCGTTGGGATGCCGCGAATCTCTTAGCACCGTTACGGTGCCGCCAACGTGGCCGACCCCTTCGGAGAACATCATTTGCAGCGGGCTGCCTTGCTTGACGCGCGGTGGAAAATGATGGCCGTAGCAAGTGACACAGACATCGGCCTGGCCGGCGGCGAGCAGTTCAATCAACTGTGAGTGGCCGCGGTGGAATTCGGGATTGTTCGCGGCGATCTTCTTGAAAAGTTCGACGGCTTTTTCGTCGCTGTTGTATTTGTACTTGGCGAGGCCCATGAGCAACTGAAAGTCACGCGGTTCCGCTGCCAAGCGTTTATTCCAGCGAGGGTCCGCGAAATCTTCGAACTGCTTGGGCTCTTCGCCTTTCTTCACCCGAGCAGTATTCCAGCCAGCGACGAAATATTCCGTATCCGTCGCCACCCAATAACTGCCCTTCATGCCGGCCGGATACGCCGCTGCTTCGGGCAGGTTGATGTCGTTCAACAGGTTCTGTTCCTTTAATTGCTGCAAATAAACCTGCGTACCGCCAAAGACGTCGCCAAGCACCTTGCCGCCGCGCGCCTCGGTAATCGCGCGCGCGACCAGTTTGTCGGAGGTCGCATCGACATGCTCGATGGTGATACCTGGAAAACGTTTGCGAAACGCCGGAAACACAACCTCCTCGGTCTTTGCCGACAGCGGAGCGTAAATCGAAACTTTCCCCTCTTTCCGCGCCCGCTGGTACAACTCGTCCAGCGATTGGGCTCCGCCAAAAGAAGGAAACAACAAGGCAAGAACTAGCAAACTCACAAACAGGCGACCAAGGGTCATGACCACCCCCCCGAAATCCGATTCCGACATTATCAATTTTCCATTATCCATTTTCCATTATCCATTGTTCGTGCGCGCTCACATGTCGACTTTCACCCCATTTTTCGCGCACTCATCAGCAAACATCTTTTTCATCCACTCATCGCTTTCTTCAAATTCGAGCTGCTCGACGCCCTGCTCTTCGCCTTGCACCGCGGTGTTGGCGTGCAGCGCAACAAACTTACAGGGCTGGTTGCCGGTATTGTAATGTTGATGCCACGAGCCGGCCGGTGGTGAAATCACCGTGCCCTCGTGCCAGTCGTAGCGCTGCGGTTTTTCGCCCTCGTGCCACATCAGCGTGTAGCCGGTGGAGTCGAGCAAAAAGACATGGGCGCCGGGGCCGTGGCGGTGGGCTTTTTTGTAGCGGCCGACGGGGAACTCAGACACATGGGCGAGCATCGAGCCGCCGGACATGTGGATGTACATGTTCTTGGTGCCCTTGCCGCGTTTTTCGCGGGCGACGAGATTGATCTTGCGGATATCGGGAATGAAGTTTGAGTGCAGTATGCCACCGTAGTATTCGGTGAAATATTTTCCTTCGCGAGAAAAGAACTCGCTGTCGCCGGGATCGAAGCGGTCTTTGAATTGGTAATTTGTATTGTAGATAAACTCCGGGTCGCGGTAGAGCTCAAAGGCAATCGGCTGGCTGGTGAGCGCAAAGTAGCGGCAAACCTCGGTGCCGCTGGCGTTGAAGTGCTGATGCCAAGCATTCAGAGGAATCGCGAAGGTGCTGCCGCGCTCCCATTCAAATGTCCGCTTGGCGGTGCCGTCGTACCAAACCGTTGTGGCTCCACGGCCTGAAGCCACGGTGATGATCTCCTCATAGAGTTGGCGCTGGGGTTTGGTGCTCTTGCCCGGATCGATCTCGCAAATATAGCCGTCGGCTACCATCTGATCGGAGAATGTGCAGATGGCGCCCTTGCAATCTTTGCGTTTCCAGTAGCCCAGCTCGTGCGTGCGCACGTCTTGGACAAACTCACCGCCAACGATCGGCACGCCCTCGGACTGGATCCAGCTCTTGTAAGGGCTGTACTTGTCCCTCATGAACTGCACGTAGGGATGGACTTCGAATTCTTTTTGCGGCCCGGCCATGAACAATTACCTCCTTGACTTCAGGCTGAGGTTACTGCGATGTAATTGATTGTGTCAACATAGAAAGGAAGCAGATGAAACGAAAACTTTTGCTGGTCGTTGTCTCTATGTTTGTGGGCGTCATGGTCGATGCCGCCTCGGCTCAGCTTAGGCCGCTCAAAGTGACCTATTCGGCGATGAGTGCCGCTAGCTTGGTGACCTGGGTTGCCAAAGATGCAGGGATTTTTCAGAAACACGGGCTTGACGTCGGCTTGGTTTACATCGCCGGCGGCAGCATGGCGATGGCAACGACCATCGCTGGCGACACGCAAATTACGCAGGGCATCGGCTCGGGCGCCATTCTTGCCAAGCTCAGTGGTGCGGATACCGTCATGCT
This sequence comes from Deltaproteobacteria bacterium, assembly GCA_016874755.1. Taxonomy (NCBI): domain Bacteria; kingdom Pseudomonadati; phylum Myxococcota; class Myxococcia; species Deltaproteobacteria bacterium. The sequence continues at coordinate 131,620 of VGTH01000002.1, forward strand.
GGCGTCGATTCTCGACACGACCAATCAAAGCTTGATGGTCGTGCCGGACGTGCGCACTGCCCAAGATTTGCGCGGCAAGCGCCTGGGCGTGACGCGCTACGGCTCGCTCAGCGACTTCGGCATCCGGCGCTATCTTCAGACCGTCAACCTCGATCCGGAAAAAGACGTGCGCATCATGCAGATCGGCGGTCTGCCGGAAATACTGGCGGCCATGCAAGGCGGCTCGATCCAAGGCGGCGCGATTTCATCGCCGACTCTCACGCGAGCCAAGATGCTCGGCTACCGCGAGCTGATCGACCTTGGCACCCTTGGCATCAAGTATCCGGCCACCAGTTATATGACCACGGAAGCGTACATTAAGAGCAACCGGCCCAACGTGACCAACTTTCTCAAGGCGATCGTAGAATCCGCCCATTTCGTCAAAGCTAACAAAGAAGTATCGATCAACGTCCTGCGCAAATATACTAAAACCAACGAAATGCCGATCCTCGAAGACACCTACAATATTTACGTGCAGCGCTATATCCGTTTGAACCCGGTTTCGTCGCCCGAAGAAGTGAAAACAATTCTCGATCAGGTCAAAGACAAAGACCCGCGCGCGCGCACGACGGACTACGACAGCTTTATTCGCGGCGATTTGCTGCGCGAGATTGAGCAGAGCGGGTTTATCAAGGCGCTGAGCAAGAGCTAGGCGAAGACTCACCACGAAGGAGACACGAAGTTAAGCAACGATTTCGTAGGGTGCGCCGTGCGCACCATGCGAATTGTGGTACGCTTCGACAAGCAGGCTGGTGGTACGTTCAATACGTCGTGCCTTGGGAGTTGGGCTACCACACCGGCCAGGTCGGCCGCTGTCTTCTCGTCTTGACATCATTTTTTCACTACGATAATTGAAACAAAAGTTTCATGGCGTCCCTCAAACAGCTTCTCACCAAAGTCGAATCCCTCAACGGCGCCCAGCGCCGCCTGGGGCGTTATTTGAAGAACGACAGCTCGGCGCTGCTGGTTTACAACGTCAACGATCTGGCTCAGGCGGTGGGCGTGAGCAAGGCCACCGTGGTGCGCTTTGCCAAGACCATGGGCTACGCGGGGTTCCCCGAGTTCAAACGCGACATTCAGAAGGAAATGCGCCGCAAGTTGCGTGCAGCGGACCGGATGAAGGAAACCTTTGCCGAGCTGGGCGATGATGAAAATATTTTCGGCAAGTTGATCAAACGCGACATTCAATTATTACAAGAACTACAGTCAGCCTCCTTCAGCGATTTCCAAGCAGCCGTGGAATTGATCCTCAACGCGCGCAAGGTTTATTTAATCGGCTTGAATGCTTCGACGGCGCTGGCCTACATTCTTTACTTCCGGCTCATGCGTGTTAAGAAAGAAGCGCACTGGATCGTCATGACCGGCGGGGCCTCGCTGGTCGAGCAGCTCGCATTCATGAAACCGGAAGACGCGCTGGTCGCCATTGATTTTGTCGAGGTGCCACGCGAAGTGCAGACCGCTTTGCAGCATGCGCAGAAGATCGGCACGCCAATTTTGGGCATCACTGATTTTCCCAGCTCGCCGATCGCCAAGGCTGCTAAAGTTTGCCTTTACGCCAAGCGTGGTTTGCACTCGTCGGTGAATTCGCTGACACCGGCGTTTTCGCTGGTCAACGCGCTGGCCATTGCCGTCGGTTGGGCGAAACGGTCAGATTCGATCAAAGCGCTCACCGATCTCGATATTTTATTGGAAGAATCGGGTATATAAGTTAATTTCGAACAAAAAATAAGGAGAGAGAATCATGGCAACGAAACTAAAATTTGGCCTTCTGTTACCGCACTTCTGCGAGTATGGCTCGGCAGACAGCTGCATCGAAGGATCGAAAAAAGCGGAACAGTATGGCTTCGACTCAGTCTGGGTGCGTGACCATTTGGTTTTCGAACCGCACGGCATGGAAGGCGAAGACAACACTCACATCGAAGGCTTGTTGATCCTCGCTGCCATCGCGGCGGAATGCAAGAAGCTCACCCTCGGCACTGGCACGGTAATCTCGCACCGCCATCCGATTCACCTCGCCCAATCGATGGCCGGTCTCAGCAACATAGCCAAAGGCGATCTCATCATGGGCTTGGGCCTCGGCACTTTTCCGCACGAATTCGAAGCCGCCGGCTATAAGAAAGTGACGCTGCAAGATCGCGCCAATATGGCGAAGATCAACGCGCAACTTTGTCGCCGTTTCTGGTCCGGTGAAAAGATCAGCTATCAAGACGATTACTACGATTTCAAAGACGTCGAGTTGAAACCGTTGCCGCGCGGTAAGATTCCCATCTGGTACGGCGGCGGCACGCCGGCTTCGGCGCGCCGCGCCGCGGATTATTGCGACGGCTGGATGCCGGGCCGGATCCCGACAGCGACGTTCAACAAAATGGTCAAGTACCTCGAAGAACAGTGCAAAGGCAACGGCCGGCCGATGGTTACCACCGGCGCGATCCCGATTACCAGCATCGACAAGAACCGCGACGTGGCGCTCAGCAAGGTCAACACCAAGGGTTTGATCAACGAAGGCAATGCGCCGAGCAAAAAGACCTGGGTCAAACCGAAATCGGGAACTTTTTCGACTGTCGAAGACATCGAAGGCTTGCTGATGGCTGGCACGCCGGCGGACATCGCGCGTGACACCAAGCGCTACGAGGAAGCGGGCTTGAACCATATCGTCTATGATTTGCGTTTCCGCTACGCCGACTGGATGCAACAGATCGATTTTTTGGGCCAGGAAGTACTGCCAGCGGTGCGCGCGTAGCGCGCTGCACATGTTTCGGGTTCCGAGTTTCGCGTTTCGGGTTAAGATCCGAAGACTCGAAACCCGGAACTCGCAACTCGAAACATCAAGGAGTTTCTATGCGTACGGAAAAAGTTAACTTCTACAGCGAAGGCAATAAACTTGCCGGCGTGCTCTATTTGCCCGACGGCGAGCAAGGCAAACCATTTCCCGGCATCGTCCAGGGCCCCGGGTTCCTCGGTCTCAAAGACGCCAAGCATTACATCATGATGTTCGAAAAACTTTGTGCCGCCGGCTATGCCTGCCTGTGCTTCGACTACCGCGGCTGGGGCGACAGTGAAGGCAACGATCGTGGTTGGGTCATGCCAGCGTGGCAAGCCGCGGACATCCGCGCCGCGCTCTCCTACATGGAGGCTCGTCCCGACATCGACTCCGATCGCCTAGCGACCTACGGTTCCGGCGGCACCGGCGGCGGTAACGCCGTCTACGTTGCAGCAAACGACGCGCGCGTCAAATGCTGTGTTAGCTACCTGGGCGTCAGCAGCGGCCGCGACTGGCTGCACTCCATGCGCCGCGAATACGAATGGGTTGATTATTTGAAAGAAATCGACGAGGACCGCAAACAGCGCGCGCTCACCGGCAAGAGCAAAATCGTTAGTGCCCGCGAAGGCGGCATCATGGTGCAGACCCCGGAGCGGGTCACGACCAACATCAAGAAAGACGTCGCCGACAAGATCCCAGACGGCATGCCGCTGGCTTGCGCCGAGGCGATTTTGGAATACAGCCCCATCGACGTCGTGCACAAGATTTCGCCCCGCGGCGTGCTATTCATCGCCGTCGAAGGCGACGCCGTGACGCCGGAGCAGCAGTCTTTCGATTTATACGAAGCCGCCGGCGAGCCGAAGAAGTTAGTGCTGTACAAGAAGACCACCCACTACGGCATCTACAATGATTACTTCGACGATGTCGCCGCCAACGTGGTCGACTGGTACAACCGGTATTTGAAATATCATAAGGTAGAGATCACCGAATCAAAGTAACCGGAAAATATCGCGCGCGGAGGCGCAGAGAACGCAGAGAAAAGAGTTTTTATTTTTCCGAACTCTGCGCCCTCAGCGTCTCCGCGCGAAACAATTCTTAATTTAGGAGCATTCAATGAAAAACATATCCTTCGGCGTGCGCGTGCCGAATTCTGGGCCGCTGTCGAGCATTGAAAACATCGTCAAGGCCAGCAAAGCCGCCGAAGACATGGGCTTCGACGCAATCTGGGTGCACGACCATGTGGTTTGGTCGTCGGAGATGCACAAACATCACATCTCTTCCGGCGCCTTCGAAGCGCTCGCCGACACGCAGGACGCAAACTTCTTCGAGGCGACAACGATTCTTTCTTACCTCGCCGCCGAGACGAAAAAGATCGTGTTAGGCGTCGCTTGCTTGGTCATGCCGTGCCGCAATCCGGTGTATGCCGCCAAGCAATATGGCACGCTCGATCATCTCGCCAACGGCCGCCTGCTCGTCGGCGTCGGCTTGGGCTCGAAAGCGACGCGCGAATCGGACGAATTCGGCGTCTTCGGCGTGTCCTACGACCGGCGCGGCGACCGCACCGACGAATACATTGAAGCAATGAAAGCGATCTGGACCCAGCCGCTGGCTTCCTACAAAGGTGACTTTCTCGAATTCAAAAACGCCGAAGTTTATCCCAAGCCCATTCAAAAGCCCCATCCACCGGTGTGGGTCGGCGGCTGGATGAAGCTCGCAGCCAAACGCGCTGGCAAATACGGCGAAGGCTGGATTCCGGGCTGGCTGTCACCGAAAGAAATGAAAGTCGGCTGCGATATATTGGCACAGACCGCGAAAGACAACGGCCGCGATCCGAAAAAGATCACCATCGCGGTGGAAAAGCTCGCGACCATCGCCAAGACCCGCGAAGAAGGCTTGAACCTGGCGCTGCCGACACTGAAAACCAGCAGCGAAAGCTACGAACGCGACATCGACAGCATGCAATTCGCGTTGGACCGTCACATCTTCGGTTCCATCGATGACGTGCGCCGGCGCTGCGATGAGTTCGTCGAAAACGGCGTGCAGCACTTCGAGCTGAAGATCATCTATCCGACGATCGACAGCTTGCTGCGCCAGATGGATCTTTGGGCGGAGAATATTATTCCGAAGTACAACTAGCGCAAAGCGTCTAGCGTCTGGGTTCTAGAGTTCGGCGTTTTCGGATTCCGAAGCGCTAGACCCTAGACGCTAAACGCCAGACGTTTTCCGGAGAAAACCTTGAATCTGCAATTCACTCTCAACGGCAAGCCGTGGAAGGTTGACTGCGAGCCGGCCGATACGTTGGCCGAAGTGCTGCGCAATCAGTTGAATCTCAACGGCACGAAGGTTTCCTGCGAAGTGCAGGTGTGCGGCGCCTGCACGGTTTTGGTCGACAACTTGCCCGTCAGCGCTTGTACTTATTTAGCCTACGAAGCTCGCGGCAAAAGCGTCGTCACCGTCGAAGGCTTGGAAAAACCGGACGGCACGCTGCACCCAATTCAGCAGGCGTTTATCGATGAGTTCGCTTTTCAATGCGGCTTTTGCACGCCGGGCATGATCCTGGCGACCAAAGCGCTGTTGGATGAAAATCCCAAGCCGACCCGCGACGAGATCGTCCATCACATGGACGGCAACATCTGCCGCTGCACCGGCTACGTGCCGATCGTCAACGCGATCAACCGCGCCGCCGACATGCTGGCCAAGGAGAAGGGAAAGTGAGCGCGCAAGAAAAAACCGATTTTTCTATCGTCAATCATTCGATCCCGCGGCGCGACGGGCGCGTCAAAGTCACCGGCCGGGCGCAGTACGTCGCCGACTTAAAACTAATCGGTATGGCCTACGCGAAAGTGCTGCGCAGCCCCTACGCCCACGCGAAAATTATCTCTATCGACAAGACCAAAGCGGAGAATCATCCCGGCGTTTACTGTGTCGTCACCGGCTTCGATCTCAAAGGATTGAATCCCTATTTCGGCCACGCGGTCAAAGACCATCCGCTCTTAGCCATCGACAAAGTCCGCTACGCCGGCGAGCCCGTGGCGGCCGTCGTCGCAGTCGACGAACGCACCGCGTTCGAGGCGCTGGAATTCATCGATGTCAAATACGAAGAGCTGAAAGGCATCTTCACGCCGCAGGAAGCGCTCGCCAAAGACGCCCCGTTGTTGCACGACCGAAAATTCGAAGCCGGCGCGCTGCGCGGTTTCGAAGGCGAAGTGAGCGCTGGCAAGGGCAGCAACATCTGCCAGACCCATAAAATTCAGTGGGGCGACATCGACAAAGCTTTCAAAGAAGCGGCCGCTGTGATCGAGGGCGACTACTATTTTCCGATGACCTACGCCTACGCGATGGAGCCCTATGTCGCCATCGCCGATGTCACCGATCAGGGCGTTAACATTTACTCTTCGGCGCAGCACCCCTTCATGGTGCGCCACGATTTGAAAACCGTTTTCAATTTGCCGGTCAGCAAAGTGCGCCTGATGGTGCCGTTTGTCGGCGGCGGTTACGGCAGTAAGTCGTATACGAAAGTCGAGCCGCTGGCTGCGGCCTGCTCATGGAAAGCCAAGCGGCCGGTGAAGCTCCAGCTCACCGTCGAAGAAGCCATGCTCACCACGCGCAGCGATGACGCTTACACCTGGATGCGCACGGCGGTCGACAAAAACGGAAAAATAATTGCGCGCCAGGCTAAAATAATGATGAACACCGGCGCATACGCCGAGAATAGTCCGCTGGTGGTCGAGAAGTCGACCAATCGCTGCGTCGGACCGTATGCGATTCCTAATGTGTTGATCGAAAACATGTCGCTCTACACGAACACCGTTCCGGCGAGCTCCTATCGCGGCTTCGGCTGCGCCCAAGTCACTTTGCCGGGCGAGTCGCAGATCGACGAGCTGGCGGCGAAGATCGGCATGGACCCCTACGAGTTTCGCCAGTTGAATGCCGCGCAGCCAAAGCAAGAATTTTTCCCCGGCATGCGCCCCTTCGACGGCACGTTGAAGCAGGATCTGGAAACCGCCGCGAAGTCGATCGGCTGGGGCACACCCGTGCCGAAGGGCCACGGCCGCACGGTCGCTTGCTCAGGCAGCGACGCCGGCGCCTATCCTTTAACGTCGACAGCCGTGCGGGTTCACGCAGATGGCTCGGTCACGATCATGACTGGCAGCACGGAACTAGGCCAAGGCAGCCACACGATTTTGCCGCAGATCGCAGCCGAAGAGTTAGGCATCGAATATAGCGAAGTGAACGTGGTCTCGTCCGACACCGCGATCACGCCCTACGACCGTTCCACCGGCGCCAGCCGCACGACGACATTGATGGGCAGCGCGGTCTTGGAAGCCTGCCAAGAAGCGATCCAACAAATGGTCGTGATGGCCGCCGACGTCCTTAAAGTGAAGAAGGAAGATATTCAAGTGATCAAAGGCGGCGTGCGCTGCGGCGAAGCCCAGCTCAACTGGTCGCAGGTGATCAGCAAATTCTACGCGCTGCCCGACGGCGAAGTGATCGGCCGTTCGTACATCAGAAAATCCGGACGGTTTGCAGCCCTGCCGGTCTTCTGGGAGACCGCGGCCACCGCCTGCGAGCTTTCCGTCGACGAAGATACCGGCAAGATCACCGTCGAAAAACTCGCGACCGTCGGCGACGTCGGCTTAGCGATCAACCCCGCGTTGGCCGAAGGCCAAGACATCGGCGCCGCGACCATGGGGTTGGGCATCGGCCTGTTCGAGGAGCTGGTCTACGAAGGCTCGCAGTTGATGAACGGCTCGATCCTCGACTACCGCGTGCCGCGCTTCTCCGACTTGCCGAAAGAAGTCGAATTGCACTTGGTACAAAACCGCGACGGCGTCGGCCCCTACGGCGCCAAAGGCGGTGGCGAAGCATCGTTAAATTCCATGGCCGCCAACATCGCCAACGGCGTCGATAAAGCCGTCGGCGTGCGCATCCGCCAAGCGCCGCTGACACCCGAGCGGGTGTGGCGAGCGATGAGAGAGAAGAAAGGATGAATTATGAATTATGAAGGATGAATTAGAGGAGAATTACTTCCGCTTTCCGCCTTCATACTTCCGACTTTTTTATGATGCCCCTAAGAAAATTCACGATCCATCAACCGAAAACCGTCGCTGAAGCCGCGCAGATGCTCACCCAGTTCGGCGAGAAGGGCCGCCTCTACGCTGGTGGCACCGAGCTGCTGCTCGCGATGAAACACGACTTGCTGCGCTATGAAAATCTTGTCGACGTCAAAACCATTCCCGGACTCGACAAGATCGAAGCGAGCGGTGCGAGCGTCGTCATCGGCGGCGGCGTCACGCACCGGACACTAGAACGCAACAACGTTATCAAAGAAAAACTTCCGGTCGTCGCCGAAATGGAATCCAAAGTCGCCAACATTCGCGTCCGCGCTTCGGGCACGCTGGGCGGCAACCTCTGTTTTGCCGAGCCCCACTCCGATCCCGCAACCCTGCTGACTGCTCTCGAAGCCAAAGCGCGCATTCAAGGCAAAGCCGGCGAGAAAACCATCGCGGTAGAAAAACTCATCACCGGCGCCTACGAAACTTCATTGGGCGCAGACGAACTGCTCACCGCCGTGGAAGTTCCAGCCCTGGCAAAGAATCAGCGCGCCGCCTATCTGAAATTCCAAACCCACGAACGCCCCACTCTGGGCATGGCGCTCGTCCTCGAAGTCGACGGCGACACCATCAAAAAAGCCCGCGCCGTCGTTGGCAGCGTCAGCGCCACACCGACGCGCTCCGACAAGACCGACGCCGCCTTGGTGGGCAAGCGCAGCGACGTGGAAAAGCAACTGGGCGATGCCGCACAAGCACTAGCCGATGCAGCGGATCCGGTGGATGATCTTCAAGGAAGCGGCGAATACAAGCGGCACTTGATCGGGGTTTTCTTAAAGCGGGCGTTCGTCAAAGCGTTGGTTTAAGGCCCTGTCAGCCTTAGTAGCGAGCGTGGATTCTCCCTCGCCCGCCCGTTCTACTACTTTCCCCAATCGCGCGAATAGCGGAAATCGCGGTCGATGGTGCGCTGCGAGACTTTTGCGATCACTGGCAGACGGCGCTTAAACTGCGAGTTCATGATGCGCTTCGAAACATCGTCGACAAAGCGCTCGGGAAAACCAGCGGCAATCAGTTCGCTTCGGGTGTAGCGCTGATCGACCATCAGGTACAACAGCTTGTCGACTTCCCGGTAAGTAAATCCCAACTCTCCCTCGTCGGTTTGGCCGGTCCAGAGATCGGCTGAGGGTTCCTTTTCGACAATCTCCGACGGCACTCCGATCGCCGCAGCCAATGCCCAGACTTGCGTCTTATAGAGATCGCCCAGCGGGTTGATCGCTGACGCCATGTCGCCGTGCAGCGTGCCATAACCCAACAACAGTTCGGTCTTGTTGCTGGTGCCCAGCACCAAGGCGTCCCACCGCATCGAATGGTCGTAGAGAATGGTCATGCGCTCGCGCGCCATCTTGTTGCCGCGCCGGCGCGCGTCGGCATCGGGAAATTTTTCGAAATAAGCGTCGATCTGCGGCGTGATCTCGACCAGCATCGATTCGATACCGCTCTTGCGCGCCACCATTTCGGCGTGCCTTTGACTATCGGGATTGGAGCTTTTGTAGGGCATCAAGACGGCCAAAACATCTTGCGGCCCAAGCGCCTCAGCGGCGAGCATCGCGCTCAACGCCGAATCGACGCCGCCGGAAAGGCCGACCACCACGCGCTTCAAGCCGGTTTTCTCGACCTCGTTGCGAATGAACGCGGCGAGAATTTCCCGGAGCAAAGTAGTATTGGTCGGAATTTGAATCATGGCGAGGGATCGCGGCAAGGGAAGTGCTTGGGCGCAAACAAAAACTAGCCACGCCCGCGCTTGGCAACGCGGGACTTTGGCACCTTCGCGTCCTTCACCTCTTGGAGACTGCTCTGTGGCGCGGGCCGCTCGCGAATGCGCAGCAATTCATTAATCGTCAAGTCGATATCCTCGTCGCGCAAGAGCGGCGACATGGTGCGTTTGCGCCGCACCGTTTCGAAGCCCACCTCGGCGATAACGAAATCCTGGTCGTAATATTTTGCTTTGGCGAGCCGTTGGCCAAAAGGATCGACGATTTCCGAGCCGCCCCAGAAGCCAACACCGTCTTCGAAACCGCAGCGATTGCCATAGACCATAAACAAACTAAAAGTCTCGGCGTAAGCTTGATTGATCATCTCCCAATAGCGCGCGTTGTCGTCCTGCGCCTGGTTGTCGATCACACCGCGCAGCGGACTCGCCGAAGGACAGAGCACCGCCAGCGCGCCATCCAACGCTGCCAAATAAATTGTCGAGGGGTGCCAGAGGTCCTCGCAAATCAGCAGCGCAAGCCGGCCGAATTTAGAGTCGAAGGCGCGCAGCCGATCGCCGCGCGCGAAATAGCGCTGCTCGTCGAACATACCGTAGGTCGGCAGATAAACCTTGCGATGCACGTGACGCACGTCGCCATCTTCGAAATAGACGGCGGCATTGAAAAACCGGTGATCGGCGCTCTCTTCGACCAGCCCCGCGACAAAAGGGAGTTCTCGGCTCAGTCGCTTGAGTTTTTCGATTTCCGGAGAGTTTAACCGAAGCGCCGCCGTGGGCACGATGTCGCGCAGCAGATAACCGGTCAGGCTCAGTTCCGGAAACAGCAGAAGCTCGGCTTTTTGCTCGACCCCTTGGCGGATTTTCTCCTCGTAAATCGCCATGTTGGCCGGCAGATCGCCAAGTTTGGGACTTATCTGTGCGATGGCAAAACGAATGGACACCGGGTTGACTCCGTAAGCGAATCGGCCGCAAGAAATTCCCACGAAACTAACATAGAGAATGACACACTTGCAATTTCATCGGCGCGTTATCAAGATGACGTTTATAGAGTAGCGAGGACATGGACATGACCACCGACAAAGTGCTGATTTTTGGGCAAGACCTTTGACCCTACACCTCGGGAGCCCGTGAGGCTTTCACCCGCCGCAAGATCCCGTTCGAGTATGTCAATGTCCTGGAGGACGACACCGGCTTGGAACGTATGCTCAAGATTTCCCACGGCCGGCGCAAGATTCCCGTCATCGTTGAAGGCGACAGCGTCACCATCGGCTTCGATGGCAGTTGAGAGGTCTAGACCGACCGGCGGCGCCGGTCTCCGCACATGGTTTCGGGTTTCGGGTCAGAGTTCCGGGTTTCGACTTTCGGCGTGACATCTGCGCGTCACACCTGAATAAGCACCAGTTCGGCAATCTGCGGCGGGCAATTCACCCGGATCGGTAAACCGCTGGTACCGATGCCGCGGCCGACGAAGAGATGGGTGGAACGTTTGGCGCTGGTTGGCTGCAGCCGATAGAGCCCTTCGGCATAGGGCGTCAGCAAACGCGCCACCGATGGGCTCTCGCAGCCCATGTATGGCTTGACTTGCCCGCCGTGATAGTGCCCCGACACAACGAGATCGATGCCAGCCTGCGCAGCCAGCGGAAATATTTCCGGCCGGTGCGAAAGCAAAATTTTGAGCTCACCCGGATCATCGTCCACTGCGCGCTGGGCGCCAGCAAGGTCGGGCTTTCCCAACTTGAGATCGTCGATGCCGAGGATAGAAATTCTCCCTGCGGCGGTGGCCAGCGTAACACCATCGTTCCTTAGAGTGTGGATGCCGTGCTTGGCAAACAGCTCGGTCAGCCGATCGTCGGCGCCAGCGTGAATATCGTGATTTCCCATGCACGCAAAGACGCCGTAGCGAGCCTTTAGCCCTGCCAAACCGTCGGCGCAAATGTTCGCCTCATCGAACTCCCCCGTGACAAAATCGCCGGTCAGCACGATCAAATCGGGTTGGAGCTCGTTGACGGCATCGGCGTATTGCTTGAGGTCTTCGCTGCTCATGAAAGGGCCGGCATGTACGTCGGTCAGCTGCACGATACGCAGCTGCGAGAGACTCTCCGGTAGCTCGCTGATGGCGATTTCGAATCGCTCGATCGAGAACCGGCGCCGTTCCAGCAAAACGCCGTAGCCCGATACCGCAAACGGCGCGGCGGCGGCAAAATTGACGCTGCGTCTAAGAAACTCACGGCGGCTTACGTCCGGTGTGCTCGCCGGCGCGCTTGGATTCACGCGGCGAAACCAGTTATAACCTAGCAATACCAACGCGCATCCAATGGCTCCCACGCCCCAGATAGACGTAGCATAGAACAAGCTGCGAAATTCCCTGGACTCGAGCGCGTCGTAGCTGGCACCAGCAAAGACACGGCAAGCCAAAGGAACCAGCAGCACGAGAAACCAAAAGGCGTTGAGCGCGATGAGAGAGTCGTGGCCCTTTTTCCCGGCGAATCTCTCGCGCACAAAGCGGCGTGCGCGCAGGAAGAGGTAGAACTGCAACGGCAACGAAATGAGCAGATAGTACGAAAACATGGTCGTGTCTCATTAGCTGAGAACAAAGCATGAACCCGCCCATGCAAGATTGGCTGTCTGCCGAACTGCGCCAGCGCTTCAGCGCCGGCTGCGAGTTGTTGTCTCTGACGCCGCTTGCCGGCGATGCTTCGAGCCGGCGTTACTATCGCGCCCGCCTAAGCGGCACCGAAACCGTACCGTCACTGATCGTTATGCAACTGCCCGAGGGAAGTTCGCTGCCGCTCTCGTCTGAGGAACTGGCAGTGTTCAAGGAAGCTCCAAAGGAACTGCCTTTCATCAATGTTCACCGCTTCTTGGAAAAGATCGGCGTGTGCGTGCCAAAACTTTACGGTTATTGGGAGAATGAAGGCATTTTAGTGCTCGAAGATTTGGGCGATCAGCCGCTGTGGGAGCGGGTGCAGAACATTCCTCCTCAGGAAGTCCTGGTTTGGTACAAAAAAGCCCTTGATGAATTATTGACACTACAACGGCGCGGCACGGCGCAGCGTGACGGGGACTGCATCGCGTTCCAACAACGTTTCGACTATGCGCTGTACATGTGGGAGTTCGATCATTTCCTACAGTACGGTTTATCTAAGCGGCCCGGCCTAGTCGTCAGCGACGCTTTGCAAAAGGACTTACGCAGTTGCTTCACAACGATCGCCCGCGATCTCGATCATGAGCCGCCGTGCTTGAACCACCGCGACTACCATAGTTGGAACTTGATGATTCACGACGAAAAAGTCGCGGTCATCGATTTTCAAGACGCGCTGTTGGCACCGCCGCAATACGACCTCGCCTCGTTGTTGAACGATCGCATCACCGACAGCGTCGTGACCACCGAGCTGGAAAAGGAGCTGCTCGATTATTTTCTCGCCGGACGCAAAGACTTCGCCGCACCGCCTGTGACGAAAGATCATTTCGTGGAAATCTACCTGCTCTCGGCGATTCAGCGCGACCTCAAGGTCGTCGGCCGCTTTTACTACCTCGACGTCGTGAAAGGCAAACCCGGCTACATGAAATTCGTCCCGCCGACGCTGCGCCGGTTAAAACGCAACCTAGCGCGGCTACCACGCACCGAACATCTGCTGCCGTTACTGGCCGAGCATTTCGCAGAGCTGCGCTGAACGGCTTTGCCCTTTTTTAGTTTTGAATTGTTAATTTTTAATTCGCAATGAAAGCCATGATCTTTGCCGCCGGTCTCGGCGAGCGCTTGCGACCGATCACCAGTCGCTTGCCCAAGGCGCTGGTACCCGTTGCCGGTCGGCCGATGATCGACTACCCGCTGGCATTGCTGCGCCATTACGGCATTCGCGACATCGTGATCAACCTGCATCACCTGGGCGAACAGATCGAGGCTTATTTGGGAAACGGCGCAGCGCAGGGGCTTAGCATCGTCTACTCCAGAGAGGACGAGCTGCTCGATACCGGCGGCGGGCTGCTCAAGGCAAAACCTTACCTGCAAGACGACCGCTTCGTGGTTATCAACACCGATGTGTTGATCGACCTGCCGCTCGCTGCATTGGTCGACTTTCACCAGCGAAATCGGGCCGCGGCGACGCTCGCGGTGCGCCCAGATCCGTTTGCCGACCAATTCGGTTCGATGGAGGTAGACGAGTCAGGACGGATCGAACGCTTCCTTCAAGTGCACCGACCGAACGCGATCCCTGCGGCGAGAGAAAAGCTAATGTTCACCGGCGTGCAGATACTTGAACCACGCATCTTCGACTACATGCCGCCGCCAGACCGGCAGAAAAAATTTGGCACGACCAAAGACACCTACCCGCGCATGCTCACCAGCGGCGAGCCGCTCTACGGCTTTCGCTTTGACGGCTACTGGCAGGATCTCGGCACGGAGCAAAGAGTCGCCGCAGCCGAGCAAAGTTTGGCTCAAGCAACGACGAGGCTTCACTACCTGAGTTGAAGCGCGCTCAGCGCGATGCTGCAATCACGCCGCAAACGATGCGGTTGCCGGCATTGCCGGCAGGATCGGACAGATTGAAATGTCCGGCCGCGCTGGTGAACCCTGGGCCTTCGCACTTGCCGACCGCGTGGATATGGACCGCGTGCAGCCCGGGATTTTCATGCTGTCTCCACAAAGGTGTGATCACGATTTTACTCCCTATCACTGGGATGTTGGGGCACGCAATGGCAGACTCCAAATGAGCCAGAATAAGACAAAACAAGACAATACCGATATTTTAACAACTACTATTGTAAAGCCCAAACCAGAGGGCAAGCCTCACTCTTAAGGTGTCGCGCAACACCGAAAGATAATGAAACCAACGCACATGACTGCGCTCGTCATTACACCAACGGGCCGGAATGATACCAATCTTGAGCTGCATCGCGTTTGCCAACGCGAGGATTTCAATATCAAACGCCCAGCCGTCTAACTTGGCGTGGGAGAAGATCTGGTCGGCGATCTCACCGCGAAACGCCTTGAAGCCGCATTGGGTATCCCAGATTCCTGGCACGGCAAAGAACTGCACCCAGAGATTGCCAAAGTGGCCGACTAGCCGCTTGTACCAGACCTGCGATACCACCTGTTCAGCCCCGGCGACATCGCGCCAGCTGCGCGAAGCGATGACGACATCCCAGCCCAATTCAAACAGCGGCTTCATCTTGTCGAAGTGCGCGATATCGGTGGAGTTGTCCGCATCAGTAAAGAGTCGCAGCTTGCCGCGAGCCGCCAGCATTCCCTGTCGCACCGTATAGCCCTTACCGCGATTGTCGGCGCGGTCGATAATCCGCAAGTTGGCCACCTGCGGCAACAGGTCGCGAGCAACGACCGCAGTCATGTCGCTCGAACCGTCGACGATGACAATAATCTCATAGGTCAGTGGACTCGCCACAAGATATTCGTGCAAGCGCTCCAGGGTTTTCGGCAAGCGCGCCGCCTCGTTGTAAGCCGGGACGATCACCGAAAGATCGGGGCCGTTGAGCTGGCTCACCGAGTTGTCCTGGAGAATACCGGATCGCGAGTCGTTCACGTTTTCTGGGGTTACGCGGTAGCTTGGCCGCGGCTGACCGCAGCCTTAACGGCGCTGCTGCAAAGAATCATCCGTCATGCCGGCTTCGGCCAGCGCCAGTGCCAAGTTCCGCCGTGCCTCGGCAGACTCCGGCGCCAATCGCACCGCCTCACGAAAATGACCGATGGCGCGCTTGAGATCGCCCTGCGCCGCGAACACGCGCCCCAGATTCGTGTGGGCGAGCGGCGAGGAAGGATCGTGCTTGACGGCGTTGTTGAGATGCTCGATCGCTTCGCCAAACTGGCCTCGCAGCACTGCCACTTCGCCAAGGCCGAGGTAAATCCTGGGCTCATTCGGCTGCAGCTTCAGAGCCAGGCCGTATTGCTCGACGGCTTCAGAAAACTTTCCAGCCAAGGCAAAGGCGCGCCCCAAGTTGCCGCGCGCGTCAAGATAGCGCGGATACACTTTGAGCGCGTGCTGATAGTGCGAAATAGCTTCATCAAACCGGCGCCTCTCGACATAGAAATTGGCCAGGTTGTAGTGTGCCACACCGTAGCTCGGATCGATCTGCAGCGCCGCCTGGGCGCTTCGAATGGCATCATCGATATTGCCTTGCTTGGCGTAGCCGTTGGCGAGATAAGTGTAGCCGGGAGCCGAAGGACCGGGCCGGCCGACGACCGGCCAATAGACAAACACGGCGGCGAGCAGCGCCACGGCCGCCAGCGCCGCCAGCCTGCCAAAACGCTGGCGGCGATACAACTCGATGGACTCGACGATCGCAACAGCGGCGAACAGCGTTAAGAACGGCGTCAGCGGAAACCGATAGCGGCCAAAAACGAAAAACAGCGCCACTCCGGCGGCGAAGCTCAAGAGCAATCCGCAAAGCAGCCACAGTTTGCGCCACTCGTTCAGCTTTGCCGCCACCCCCGCGGCCGCCAGTGGCGCCAGCACACCGAAGTTGATCCAGCCGAGCAACGCCAACAGCCAGGACCATTTCTGATAGAGGTAAAAATCGTCGGAGTCTTCCAGCTCGCGCACGTTCCAAACGATCAGCCATTTCTTCCAAAGCAGAAAAAGCCACTCCGCCGGCTCCGTGCGAATGTAGTCGAGCGCGCGCCCCATCCAGTAGGAGGAAACTTCTGCTAACGTCAGCGGACGACCGGCCGCCTGCTCGGCCAGTCGCCGCGCTTCGGCTTGCTCGAATTGCTTCTCGCCGGTAACCAGGCGAATCGAGCCGTAGGTGCCATCGGCCGACGGATTATTGCCAATATAAAAGTTTGGCCCCATCTGCGAAGTGGTCAGAGCGAGTTGCCCGCCAACGGCGTAATTGCGCAAACCCACCGGCAGTAAGACGAGCGCCAAACCAAAGACAAACAATGCGAGTCGCTGCCAACGTACCTTTGGTGTTTCAAAATGAAAGTAGAACAAAACCCATATTGGCAAGAGCGGTAGCCAGATGAGCGCGTTTTCACGCGACAGCGCCAACAAGCCAAGGGCAGCGCCGATCGCCAGGAAGTTCCAGCGCTGCGGTTGCACCGCCGCGACGCTAACCAGGTACAGAAGCAGCGTCACCAAAAACAGATCGGTTACGGTTTTGTCGATGACGCTCCCATAAAAAACCGCCGGCCCATAGAAGCACAGCAGCAGCGCGGCGGCGATGCCCGCAGTTCGAGAGAAAAAGTTCTTGCCGGTGAGATAGATCAAGCTGCAGGCGGCGGCACCGAGGATCAACTGCGCCACCCGGATCGCCCACAGATCGTGGCCCAGGAAAAGCTGGAGCACGGCTAGAAAATATGGGTAGAGCGGCGCCTGATAAAAGACGCTCTGGCCGATCCAGTCGCCGGCAACGATCCGCTGCGCCCAAAGATCGTAGGCGAGCGGGTCGCCCGGGAGATGGTAAAAAACTGGAATCGATTCGATCTGAAACAGGCAGATAAGGCGCACGAAAAACGCCGCAAAGCCGATCGTGGTGCAGACCGCCAGGTCGCTCCACTCGCGGCGCACCGAAGCGCTGGGCTTTTTCGCCTGGGCTTTCTGTTTCACCGCTGTTTTTTGCGCCATTTTGCCAAACGCCTTCGAGGAACTGCCGGACCACCCGACTTATGCCGCAATTCTAAAACTGCGCTCGCTGGCTGAGCCGCTTCAAGATACTCGCCTGGACTCACGAAACCGTTGTCGGTGCAAACTGCCGCATCGCGGATGATTTCAAAACGTTGGAATGCCTGCTACTTTGGCGCAACGTTTCAACATTCGCAAGGTTTTAAAGTCGCGAAATGGCAGCCGCGCGCGCGAAAAAAAAGTCCGGCAAGCAAAAGTCGGCCGGCCCATCGAAACAGCCCCCCCTCTTGGCGACCCCAGAGTGGAACAGTCGCACTGCGGCGGCGTGCAGCGCGGCTATTTTCTTCGCCCATGTTCTCGGTCTGACACTGTTGTTCGATCCCATCGGCGGCATATTCGACGCCCAACCCATCATCGAGCAAGACTGGGGGCTCCACTTTCATCATTTGCAGTCGCTTGAGGTTTTCTGGCGCCAGACAACCAGCCTGTGGGGCTACAACCACTGGTTTATGGCCGGCTATCCCTCCAACACGATTCAGGACCTGAGCATCAAGCTTTTTGCGCTGCTTGCGGTTCTTACCTCGAGCACCGGGCTCGCCGTGCTTGCGACTTTCAAGTTGTTGGTTTTTCTCGCCACGGCGAGTATTCCTTGGCTGATTCATTTCACCGCCAAGAACTTTTTCGCAAAGGAACCCGGCGCCGCCAAAGTTACCGTCGCGGCTGTCGCGCTGGGCACCGTCTACTGGTGGGCGGCGCTGCCGCGGGAAATGTTTTTTTATGGCATGATCGGTTTTCCGCTAGGCGCCTACTCCTCGCTGTTGGCTTTATCGCTGCTCTATCGCTCGTGCCTGTCCGAGCAGGCTTTTGTTGCCGTGCACTGCGCCTGGTTGGCCGCCGCCGCCGTTTTGCTGCCGCTCCATTTTCAAAACCTGCTAATCATCGCTCCCGCCGCCATCGCCTTGGGAATCATTCACTGGCGGCCCCATGGGCTGAAGTTTCTCGCCTGGAGCGGCGCAGGCGCGCTCGTGGCAGTCCTAGTAAATTTGCCCTGGCTGTTGACAGCGTTGGGCCATCGCGCCGACGATGCCTCAGCGAGCATCGTGGCCCAGCTGCCGCTGTTTGCCAGCACCGACTTTTTCGCCTTTATAACGGACTACCTCAGACCTGGCGGCTACTGGAGCTTTCGCTCGTCGCTGTGGGCCAACGGTCTGCGCGTGATGCTGCTTGCGCTGGGCGGTCTCGGGCTCATCAAACTGCTCCGTTCAGAACAGCGAGATATCGGCGTCATCATCGCGGCCGCTCTCGGGACGCTGTTTCTGTTGACCTACTTCGGCTCGTTCATTGGCCCGCTCAAAAATCTTCAGCCGCTCCGATTTAAAGTTGCCTACGATCTTTTCTGGCTGCTCGCCGCAGCTTATGCGATCGGCCGCTTTTGGGGTGTCCCCGGCTCGAACATCCCCAAGGCAATCCTCGCTGCCGGCATGATCGCCGCCTTAATCAATATTGTTCAGACCGAGTCCGCCGGGAAAATGCGCCTCCGAACCGAAATTTCACCCGAAGTACGCGAGATCGTCGAATGGGTCCGCAAAGAGACTCCGGCGAATGGCAGAGTTCTTTTCGAGGAATCGGGCGATGAAACCGGTTTTGTCTACGACGGGACTTATCTCTCTTCGCTGCTGCCGCACTGGACTGGTAGGCAGCTTATCGGCGGGCCGATCAATCTGTACAACGACCGCCATCATTTCGCCGAATTTCATTCCGGTCTTTTGTTCAAACGCGATATCGCGAGCATCCCCAGCGAAGAGTTGGCCGCTTATTTGCGCCTTTACAACATCGGCGCCGTCGTGGCTTTTCACCCTCGCTCGGTGCAACGTCTACAGTCGCTGGACTCTATCTCTGTGGACCGTCGCCTGGGCGATCTGCACCTAATGAAAGTTAACCAGCCGTTAACCTGGTTCCACAAAGGCGAGGGGGACCTCAAAGCCGCTCTTGGCAAGATCGAGATAGAAAACGTCCGCGGGCCGGAAGTCGTCCTCAAGTACCATTGGATCGAGGGCCTTCGCGCCAACCCGCCGGCGACCCTGGTGCCGGAAAAGCTTCTCGACGATCCGATCCCGTTCATCAAAGTGGTCAATCCGCCGAAGCAGTTTTCCCTCGTTGCCGGTCGCTAAAACCGACAAGTCAAATCACCGCGCGGGTGCCTGCGCCTTGAGCAGCTCGATCGCCTTGCGGAAATGCTCGGCGGCCTCCGAGCGTTTGCCTTGCTCGGCGAGCGCGCGCGCCAAGCTCTCATGCGCATCGGCGAACTCAGGATCGCGTTTGACCGCGCCGCGAAAATATTCCACGGCGGCGCCAAGGTCGCCTTTGGCGGCCATGACTTTGCCCAGACTCACGTATCCCTGTGCGAAATCCGGCCGCAGCTCGATTTCGCGGCGAAACAACGCGACCGCATCATCCAAACGGCCTTGCTGCGCGAACAGACTGCCCAGGCTGAATTGATAGGTGTCTCGGCCCAAACCCAGCGCCGAGGCTGTTTGGAAGTGCTTCAGAGCGCCATCTAGATCGCCTGTCCGAGTCAGATAAAGAGCCAGGTCGTAGTGCGCCAAGGCGAAGGACGGATCCAACTCAACGACCCGGCGAATAAGCTCCACCGCTTCATCGAGCTTTCCGGAGTAGTTCAGAATATTAGCCAAGAAGTGGCGCGTCTTCGGGGTTGCAGCGCCGGCATGGACGAACCTGCGATACGCCTCGATAACTTCCTGCACCTCGTAAATGAAAATGGAATAGCCGATTGTCGTAAGCGGCTTGAGTGAGTGCAAAGGTGTGACGAGATTTTTTTGATCTTCGGTGAATTTTTCGCCGGCATCGCTGGGAATTGGCCCAGCCAGATGAGTCGCGCTCACGGCGACATATTTGGCAACGCCAGGATCTTGCCCCGGTAACAAATAGTGACTAACCCAGCTTCCAGGAAGAAACATCGCATCGATTTGATAGTAGCGAGGCGCAGCGACGCCGACGGTGCCGAAGTAGAGAAACTGAATCTTCTCCACTCGACGCGCGTCCATCCAGGACTTGAGTCCTTTGAGATCCTGCCCCCAATCCAGGTTGGAATCGAGTAAGACCTTGTGACCGTTCTTAGCGCCGCCGATCAGTTCATTGAAGTAGGCGAGATAGTGCGGATAGCTGAGCGACGACGACAGCAGCAACCAAACTCCCGAGACCCCTAGCCCGCCCTTGAGGACACTATGGCCCTCTTGCCAAAGCCGCGCCGCGGCGCCGCTAATAAATACAAACAAGAACGGATAGATCGGCAGGATGTGGCGCACGCCAATGTTGATGCGCGAAACGATAGCCACCATAAAAAACACCGTTATGGGCACTAGCAGAAAAAGTGCTTGCCGCCGCTCGCCTTTTCTTGCGACCCATAGGCCCAACGCGACAAAGAACAGCAGCAATGTCGGCAACGGTGTTTTGACCGCAAAAGCCAAGGGGAAATAAAGCCAGAAGCCCTGCTCGGAAATCTCGCCCAACATGTAGGTATGGCGCACCAGATGAGAGTGCACGTAACGCTGGCCATAGATCCATGCCTCGGGAGCGAGGTGATAGTCGGCCGCGATCAGCGCAATCTTCTGCAGCAGCGGGTTTTCGCTTAGGAGCTTCGCCGCTGGCAAAGAAAGGCCGGGTTCCGGGATGGCTTGAAAGCGAAAACCATACACAGCCCAGATGCAGAGATAGGCGGTGATCAGTCCACCGGCAAAGATCGCCGAGTACCAAGCTAGTTTTTGCCGCCGGCTTGAAGCTGCCGGGAACTTGCCCACGCCCACCCGCACCGGCTCGGCGGAAACAATTCGCGCCAGCGCGAGCAACCCCCAGGCGAGAAACAAGACCGGGTAGGAGTATTTTGTGACCACGGCGATGCCGAAGCTCAGAAAAGCAAACAATAGATTCGCCCGCGTGATGTCGTTCGAGACACGCCAGAACGAATAGGTTCCGATGAACACGACGGCGGTCATCGGCATGTCGGTGTGGATGATCGGCGCATGAGCTAAAACATTTGGGTCGAGACCGTAAAGCACGAGCGCGATGATCGCCGCGGTGGTGCCGAAAAGCTCCCGACTCCAGCGATAGACGAAATATCCCAGGAGCAGCGCCAAACCGACCATCATGAGCTTGGGATAAAAGAAAAGTGTATCGGCATCATTCAGCGCTAAAGTCATGCTGTTAGCGACGCCGTCCGTGTCCCACTCTCGGCTTGCCGGGCGCGGATCTTTGACGTCCATCGCGAGCAGCGGCAGAGCCGCCAAGATTTTCGCCAGCAGCGGGTGTTCTGGATTCACTCTGAAATCGGCCCAGCTTAAGGCGGCATAACCCGAGAGCAGATGGATTGGCTCATCGACGGTCAGGGACTTCTGCACAAAGCTGGTAACGGTAACGGCGGAGAACCAAAGAAAGAACAGCCCGAGAATAATCGCGGCCACGAACCGTTGCGGAATCGTTCTTGAAATCTTAGCAGCATCGACCGGCGGCGCGGCAGCAACGCGCGCACGGGAGGCCTTGGCAGTTGACCGAGTTGCCATTTCGACTAACGCCGGTCCATCGATATCGTTCCGCGAAATCGGCGCATAGATGAACTACGGAACTTGAAAAATCTGATAGGCCGGGGGGTTTCTCAGCCTAGGGGCATCTAGGACAATCTGACTAACGGGTTGCGCCGCAGGCGGCGGCATATCCGAGTTGGCTAAAACCAAGCCCTTGCCGCTCGCGGAAAAGACCTCCTCACCGTTTTTCACCAACAGAACCGACTTGCTCGGTAGATTCGTATCCGGCTTCAGTGGATAAATGCGAAATCCGGCCATGCCCTTCTGTTGATAGGTTTTGGGATCGAGCTTGCCGAAGAATAGGAACTGCATATAGGGCTGAATGTCCGGCACCGTCGATTCGAAGTTCTCGTCGCGAAAGGCTTGCATCGAATAGTGCAACTCCGACTGCGATGGGTCGCGCTGCAGCGAGATTTTTATTGCCTCGGGAAGTCCGGCGTTGAACCAGGCCCGGGCCCGTTCGGGGTAGCTGAAAAAATAATCGACGAAGAAACCACCGGCCTCGAGCGCCGCAACTAAAACCAGCAGCGCCGCCAGGACTCGCTGCGCGCCGATCAGCGCGCGCAAATACAAAATGCCCCAGGCAACCATGACAACCACAAACGGTATCACGTTCGCGGTCCGCAGCGAGTGCGCGCTGTCGGCGGTCAGGCTCGCCGCCAACGGGAACAGCAAAAATCCGGCTAAGACAAAACGGACGTTTGCCCGGCTGCGATTTTGCCAAATGTGTGCCAAACCGGCAATCACCGCGGGAAACGCTACGAGAAATAGTTCTCCGCCGAAACCCGTATGATGACGCAGGTTTGTATCGCCGTTGAGAAAGAGAAATTGCGGCGAAAGATACGTCAAATAGTTGCCGATAAAACGGCCCATCCAGATCAACGAATCGTGGCTGTCTCTGGCGATGCTGATGTCGGCGAAGCGCGCCGTCAGCGCACCGGGATGTTGGATCATCCACGTCGCGAGAAGAAGCAGGCACAGCCCGAACGGCACGGCGGCAATGAGCGGGCGAAAACGCTGCTCCTTGATCTCACGGTAGTAACTAATCAGCAGAGCCAAGACGATAACAGGCGCCATCAACCTTGCAGTGGAGTAGGTAAAAATCGCCACGCCCCAAGCGAGACCGCATACGAAGAACCACGCGATCGCCGCCGACTTGATCCCTCTCAGCCAACACCACCAAGCCAAGGCGATGAAAAAAGGAAATGAGATGACCTCGAAGCTCACCCGGCTAAGCGTAAATAGCCAAGGCGTCAATCCGGCAATGACAAAACCAACCATCCAACTTAGGCTTGAATTGGAATCCTCTTTCACGATCAAGCCGAGCAGCAAGGCCGTGCCCAGCCCAAAGAGCGCCGCGCCAAGCCGAATGGTCCATACCGAGAGATCGAAAACCCCGATGAGCGGGACTAAGGTGTAAATGAAGACCGGATTTTTATACTCACCAAAGGCTTTGAAATAGAGCGGGAAGCTAACACCGTGCTCATCCGCCCCGGTGCGCAAGATGCTGTACGCGTTGTAGCCGATGGAAGTCTCATCGACATAGGCCCCCGGTGGAGCAATATCCAAAGCCCACAGGTGCAGAACGAGCGTTACAACGGCCAAAAGCGGCCAGATAAACCGCGACAAACCTTGGGCTGAATTTGCCGCCGGCTGCTCTGTTGGCTGGGTTGTCGGACTGGCGTTTTTTGCGCTCTGATTCTTGTTGCCGGGCGGTCGTTTTGCTGATGCCATAAATTACTTCATCGTCGCGCCCGCGCAGCGCAAACGAATAGACCATTGAGACGAGCTGCAAGCGCACAAGCCTTGACTTGCCGGCGATTCTCGGATTAATGGTTCTCACTTAATTCAGCGCGAGAAGCGGTGGGCGAGCGCCTTCCTCATGGCCTATAACAGCTTGCAAGAATTCGTTCAAGTTTTAGAGCGCGATGGCGAGTTGAAGCGCGTCGCCCATCCGGTCAAAGCTGAGCTGGAAATCACCGAGATCGCCGATCGGGTGATGAAAAGCGGCGGTCCAGCGTTGTTGTTTGAAAACGTCGTCGGCAAGAGCATCCCGCTTTTGATCAATGCCTTCGGCTCGACCAAAAGAACGGCGACGGCGCTGGGCGTGAGCGATGTCAAAGAAATCGCCCGTGAGATCGAAAAACTATTGCAGCTGACCAGGCCGCCCAAGTCGTTCAAGGACAAACTTCACCTTCTTGGCGAAGGCCTTAAGCTCGCTGGCATCCCACCCAAAAAAGTCAAAGACGGACCGTGCCAAGAGGTCATTCACCGGGAACCGGATTTGGGAATTCTTCCGGTTCTGACCTGCTGGCCTGGCGACGCGGGTCCTTTCATCACACTACCGATGGTCTTTTCCAAAGACCCCGAGCGCGGCACGCGCAACGTCGGGCTCTACCGCATGCAGGTCTACGACTCACGCACGACTGGCATGCACTGGCACTTGCACAAAGTTGGCGCGCGCCATTACCGCCATCAGCAGAAAGGTCGCATGGAACTCGCCGTCTGCATCGGCGGCGACCCGGCATTGACCTATGCCGCCACGGCGCCGCTGCCGGATCAAATCGACGAGATTCTCTTTACCGGCTTCATGCACAAAAAGGGCGTAGCGCTGGTCAAAGCGATTACCGTCGACATCGACGTGCCCGCGAACGCCGACATCGTCATCGAGGGCTATGTCGATCCCACCGAGCCATTTCGCCGCGAGGGTCCGTTTGGTGACCACACCGGCTTTTATTCGTTGGCGGACGACTATCCGGTGTTTCACGTGACCTGCATTACCCAAAGAAAAAAGCCCATTTACTTGACCACCATTGTCGGCCGCCCGCCGATGGAAGATGCCTATCTTGGCAAAGCAACGGAACGTATCTTTCTGCCGTTGTTAAAACTTACGTTCCCAGAAATCGTCGACATGAATCTCCCCATCCACGGCGTGTTTCACAATTTGGCGATCATTGCGATCAAAAAAGAATATCCCGCTCATGCGCGCAAGATCATGCACGCGCTCTGGGGCATGGGCCAGATGATGTTCACCAAGGCCCTTATGATCGTCGACCACGACGTCGATGTTCAGGACCTTTCGGAAGTCACCTGGGTGGTCGGCAATAATATCGATCCCAAGCGTGATGTGATTTTCGTCGAAGGCCCAGTCGATGTGTTAGACCACGCCGCCCCCATGCTCGGCTTTGGCTCAAAAATCGGCATCGATGCCACGCGCAAATGGCGCAGCGAAGGATTCGAGCGCGAGTGGCCGCCGGCCATCGTCATGGATGAAAAGACCAAGCAACACATCGACTCGATCTGGTCCAAGTTGGGGATTTCGTGAGTCGTGGCGCGCCGCAAAGAGAAAAAACCAACGCCGCGGCCGAGTCGTCAGCCCAACCGCACCAACCCGGTATCCCCAATCGATGCCCCAAGCCGCAACGACGAGCCGCTAGCGACAACCTCCAACCGCGATAGCTCCATCGCGCTGGCGGTGGCGGCATTCACGATCGCGGTTTTTCTGCCCGCGCTGCGCAACGATTTCGTCAACTGGGACGACTACGATCTGCTCGTCAACAATCCCTATTACCGCGGCTTGGGCTGGCAGCAGCTCGCCTGGATGTTTTCGACATTTCACCAGGGCCATTACCAGCCGCTCAGCTGGATCACCCTAGCCGTGGACTATTACCTCTGGGGGCTCAACCCAGTGGGCTATCACCTGACCAACATCCTGCTGCACGGCGCCAACGCGGCGCTGTTTTTTCTGATTGCGCAGAAGCTGCTCTCGGTCGCTCGCTCCACTCCTGCGACCGACTTCGGCTTGCGCGCGGCTGCCGGCTTAGCCGCGCTGTTTTTCGCCGTCCATCCGCTGCGCGTCGAGTCGGTGGCCTGGGCGACCGAGCGGCGCGATGTTCTGTCCGGGCTTTTTTTTCTTGCGACGGTTTATTGTTATCTGCGCGCTGTCATCGACACGGACGATGGCGCGCGCCAAAGCCGCGGCTGGTTGGGCGCTTCCGTGCTCTGTTTCGCGTGCTCGCTGCTGGCCAAGGCCAGCGGCGTTACACTGCCCTTGGTTCTATTGTTGCTCGATGTGTGCCCTCTCGGCCGTATAACCTGGCTGGCCGGACGGGCGCTGCGAACGGCACCGCGCCATGTTTGGCTGGAGAAGGTTCCCTTTGCACTGCTCGCTCTATTGGCTGGCATCGTTGCTCCGCTCGCCCAGTCAGACGCTGCCGCAGTGGCATCGCTGCACGCCCATGGTTTGGCCGCGCGTGCCGCTCAGGCGTCCTACGGCTTGGTGTTCTACCTCTGGAAGACCGTATGGCCCTTCGATCTAGCGCCACTCTACGAGGTGCCCCCGCGAATCGATCCGGTTGCCTGGCCTTTCTTGCCAAGCGCCGCAGTGGTTATTGCGCTCTCGGTTGGCTTGTGGATTTTTCGCCGCCGCTGGCCTGCGGCCTTAGCCTGCTGGCTTTCTTACGTGGTGATCGTGGCGCCGGTTCTCGGTTTCGTGCAAAGCGGTCGCCAGCTTGTCGCCGACCGCTATAGCTACCTACCCTGCTTGGGCTGGGCGCTGCTCGTCGGAGCCGGTTGGTTTTTTCTTTGGCAACGGCGCACCGTTTCGTGGCTGGGGAGCCGCAAGCCTGCTGTTCCTGTCGCGCTTGCTGCCGCCATGGTCGTGGGATTGGCCCTCGTGACAATCCAGCAGATTGCCATCTGGCGCGATTCCGACACGCTGTGGAATCAGGTGATATCGGTCGCTGACCGCTCGACGTTCAAATCGGCGACGGCGCACCATATGGTTGCCCGCTTGGCCGCCGATCGCGGTGATCTCGATAACGCGCTGGCTCATCTCAAAACATCGATCGCAATCGAGCCCAACGATTATGCTATCTACACCGACCTTGGCGTGGTCCTCAGCCGGCGCGGTGAGCCCGCCGAGGCGATTCGCGCGCTTGAGCAAGCTCTATCGATGAAGCCAACTCTTGCGGTCTCTCACTATAATCTGGCCAGCGCCCTTGCCGTGCAAGGCCGCCTTGACGAGGCCATAGCTCGTTTGGAAACCGCGTTGAAATTGCAGCCTGACTATCCACAGGGCTACAACGCACTGGGCAAGATCTATGCAGCCAAAGGGGATTTGGTGAAAGCTATCGCACTTTTTCGCCGCGCCCTCTATATTAGACCGGATTTTGCTGAAGCGCAGCACAACCTGGCTCGTGCTCTCGACGAAGCCAAGCAAAAGTAAGATGACTAAGATCGCCCAAACTAACCCGATGCCATGGCTTACCAAGATGCGGAGTTTCGCTAGCCTCGTGCGCTTTTCCCACACGGTCTTCGCGCTTCCCTTCGCCATGGCGTCGATCGTCTTGGCGTGGCCGCAGCATCCGGTCACGCTGCGCATGCTTTTCTGGATCGTTATTGCCATGGTCGGCGCGCGCACCGCGGCGATGGGATTCAATCGGTTGGTGGATCGAAAATTCGACGCTCTCAACCCGCGCACCAAGAATTGGGAGCTGCCCCAGGGGAAAGTGAAAACTGGCGAGGCCGTTGTGTTGACGGTGCTCTCATCGACAGTTTTAATCCTCGCTTCCTTTCAGCTCAATTGGCTCTGTTTTGCACTTTCACCGCTCGCCTTGACCATCGTGTTTTTTTATTCCCTGACCAAACGGTTTACCTGGGCATCGCATATGTTTTTGGGCCTGGCCCTCGCCATCGCGCCGGTGGGTGCTTGGCTGGCTGTGGCACAGCCGCCTTTTGAATTGAAGGAGCTGCTGGTACCGATCTGCCTTGGTATGTCCGTGGTCTTTTGGCTGGCTGGCTTTGACATCATCTACTCGCTGCAAGACCGCGAGTTTGATAAGAAGATCGGTCTCCACTCGATTCCCGTTCGCTTCGGGGTGGCCAAGGCCCTCTTATTTTCCAGCGGCTTTCACGTCCTAACAGTACTTTTTCTGGTTTTGACTGGAATTGTTGCTGGGCGAGGCATTGTTTATTGGCTGGGCACCTTAGCGGTCGCCGCGGTCTTGTTTTGGGAGCACAAGATTGTTACGCCGAATGATCTTTCGCGCATCAATCGCGCGTTCTTTGATCTCAACGCCTATGTCAGCCTGGGTTATCTGCTCGCCACTCTCGGAGATGTGCTTCTGTGACCCCCGTCGGATATAGGGCGTGAGCTCGGGTCTGTTCGCCACGCTGGTGGGCCTCGCGGGACTGGCCGGCTTCGGTGCCGGATTCATCGGCCTTGGCGGCGGCATTCTTTTGTTTCCGCTCTTGCTCTATCTGCCTCCTTACCTGGGCTTAGAGGCGATCGATGCCAAGACAGTCGCGGCGTTGGTTATTTCACAGGTTTTCTTTGCTGGACTGATTGGCGGGGTTGCCCACTGGCGCAAAGGTCGCGTCCACAAGAAACTGGCCGGCATCGGCGCGGTGGCTTCGGCGATTGGCTCATTCAGCGGCGGCGTGGCCTCGAAATGGGTTTCCGAGTGGCACCTGCTGCTGCTCTTCGGCATCATCACGATTGTTGCCGGTGCAGTGATGTTCTTGCCCGGTCCAACGGCTGCCCAGGAACAGGCTGAGATCAATGAAATTCCGATTCCGGTCATGTCGCTGGCCGTTATTTCGCTGGCCGTTGGAGCGGTTGTGGGTCTGCTTGGAGCGGGAAATTTTCTCTTCGTGCCGCTTTTGATCTTCGTGTTGAAGATCCCGACTCGGGTCACCATCGGCAGCGCCCTTGTCATTCACGTCTTGAACGGTTTTACCGGCTTTCTCGGCAAGCTCATCACCGGCCAAGTGCCGTTTCTAATGACTATTGCGGTGATCATTGGCGCTGGCCTCGGGGCGATTCTTGGCGAGAAGAGCCATAGCAAAGTCTCGCCACAAGCTTTGCGCTACGCTTATGCGGCGATTATCGTGATCGTGGCGGCGCGCATTTGGACCACCCTGCTCTGGCCCTAGCCCGAATTATTCATGCGACGGGGAAAACCCATGACACTGTGTCGATCGAAGTGGAACTCTGGAGGAGCGAAGGCATCAGCGCAGATCGTTCGGTTTGATTCCCCGATACTTGGCATCTCTTCGACCTTTTCACTGCGATTCGCAGCGCAGGGCGACCGCCGGTCGCCCCTACGAGGCGGCGTCGAAGCGGATATCTGTTGCCTTCGCTCCGGAAGAGTTTCACTTCGATCGCGTTGCAGCGATGAATAATCCGGGCTAGGCATTTGCGCTTGTTTCAATCCACTCGTGCTGCTTCCCGCGTAAATATTCCATAGGCGGATGCTCGAAGAAGCGGCCTTGGGAGACCGCTCCACATGGGTCTTTTGAACCCTTTACTTGTGCGGTATGATTTTTAACGAAATCAACTTCAGAGGAGGCACTATGAAACGGACACACTTGTTTGGCCTGTTGGCGGTTTTGTTCGGCGTCGCCGGCTGTGCTTCTTTTCAAGCAGCCGGTGAAGCACAGCGCGGTAGACCGCAGCTCATATTCGGTGATCCAAAAGTCGCGCTGGCCCATTTTCAACGCGCCTCTGAGTTGGATAGCGGTTACGTTAAGCGTTTCCGCGCTTTCGACGAGGGCGTGTGGACCTACGTTGGCCGCGCCAACTATGCCGCCGGGCGTCTCCCCGAGGCGCGCCAAGCGCTCGACCGCGCTATCTCGATGAATCGCAATGATAACCTCGCCCGCCTCTATCTGGGTTTAGTTTTGACGAAGGGTGAGGATCGCACCGCAGGCCTGCGCGAGATTGAGGGCGGCATGAAAGGTATCTACAACGACTTGGAATACATTACCGCCAACACTCACTATGGCCAATTTTGGGACCCGCGCCGCGAGATACGCTCGGAGATCGAGACCAACCTACGACTGATCTCGGGCAAAGACGCCGATCTCAAGCGCATCGTCGAGAACGGGGAGTGGGTCGGCAGGAGCCTCGAAGAAGAAGCAGATCGAGCGCAGCGTGACGAGCGTGAAGATCAAACTCGCGACGGTGACAACGGCCGGCGTTAGAAACTCTCCGAACCAAGATTGTCAGTGGTGCGAAAAACGGACTGCCACCGCTTGCTCAGATAGGCAAACGATCAGCGGTCTCGCTGCTGCTGGCGCGGTTTATTGATTCTTTGAAAGTTTTCCTCTTCGTCCATGCGCGCCAATAGCACTTCCGTGGCGCGCAGGACATCCTGTTTAAAATCCACACCTTTGGCGATTACCAAAGCACAGCGCCGCAGTTCGGTGCGCACCTGGTTGTTGCTATCCCAATCTTCGTATTCGCGATAACCGCGTACCGAAACCCTGCTCAACTGAGTGATGGCACCTTTTAACGACTCCATGCCGCGGTGGTTGTCGTTCAGCCTTAATTGCGTAAGTCCTAGCGTAAGCCAGGCGATCTCGTCGTCCTTGTTGACCGCCAAGGCACGCTGCAAGATAACATGGGCATCGGCGTACCGTTCCTGCCGGTAATAAGCCCTCCCCAGGAGGGTCAGGCTATCTTTATACGTCGGATCTTCGCGCACGACGTTTTCCAGCGCGCCGACAGCCCGATCCATATCGCCTCCACGTCCGCGCAGAAACTGATCACGGCCCTCCAGATAGCGCCCCGACAGACCCAGCCTTGGAATCGCATGGGTGCAGGCGACAACGTGAAGCATCATGAGCAACATCAAGAAACAGGCTTTTGCGACCATCGCCGGTGAACTCCTTGGAAAACCAAGACTAAGATATTCGGCGGACAAAAAAAAGGGGGGCGCAAGGCTCCCCTTTTTTGGTTGAAGGTTTATGTTTCTAGAACGAGAAGCGGAAGTTCATCTGCAAGTCGGTCCAGTCGCAACCTTTGCCGCGAGTCGATCCTCCCGCGCCGCTGCATCCCGCGTTCTCTTGCGCCCCTCGACGACCGCTGCGCAGGTTCGATGCGTCGTAACACAGAACTGAGCCGCCGACGCTGATGCGGTTGGGCAAAAAGTACCATAAGTTCCACTCGCGGATCAGCACCCGGTTTCGTGAGAACTCGCCGCCCGCCGCGCAGTTGCCGGTAGACGCTGACCGCCATCTCACCGTCCATGCCGAACGCCACGGGAGGCAACCAGGGGTTGATCTGCTCAAAATGCACCTGCATCTGGCCGCGCTGCAACTCGGTGGCTCCACCGAAGCCGTCATTGTCGTAGCGCAGGTTGATCTCATAGAAACAGTTGTTGACGCATTAGTTGAACTGCGAGCGGAAGCGCCGCCCCTCGACTTCGCCGTTGGTTCGGGTTGTTAGCGTTTTTTGGGCGCGCTTGGCATTGCGAGCATTCTGTGGCATCTAAAGCCAGCGATGAACCGAAAGACGACGGCTTGCCTGCACGGGGTGCTGTTTTGCCTATACGCAACCGCGGGTTGCGCGCCCCGGATCACGTCCTCGGAACCGCTCGCTGGCCGGCCTGGCGCGAAAGTCGATTTACCGATGCAATATCTGGTGGGCTGGCCACGGGTTGAGATAGGCGGCAAAATGATGGACTGGCCGCAGCTAAAGTTGATGGCGCAAAAACCAGAGCGCCAACATGTTCCCGGAGAAGAGCTCATTTGGATCGAGGACAAAGTACTCCAGTTCACGGTTCCCGATTTGCCGCCCGGCGAGTACACCGTCACGATCCACGACGACAAAGGCCCTCCTGGTGATCTGATCTACTCCTTCCTCGAAACCACAGCCTACGTTATCTTTCCGCCGGTGTGGCCGTTTCTCTTCCGCGCCAATCAAGCGCAGACGACCCTACGTGTGCTGCCCGGGCAGTAAACGCAAAGGGCATGGCGTAAAGAGCCCGCACGGATTGCACAGTCTGCCTCTTACCGCTCTGCCCTTTGCACATCTCCAGATTCTTGACTCCCCCGCTTTGTCGCGTACTATGAGGCGAATAAGCCTAACGAGCGGAGTCTCTATGCGAACGAGAATCACAGCAAGCCTGCTGATCGCGTTTTCTTGCGCCGGTTGTTCGATGCCGTCGATGCCCTCATTGCCGTGGTCAAGTCCGGCGCTGGAAGCAAATCGCACGGCCGAAACGCTGTACGCTGACGGCATGCGCTATTTCAAGGAAAAGCGCTATGCTCGCGCCATCGATGCGTTATCGAGGATCAAAACCGACCACCCTTTCAGTCCGCTCTTGACCGACGCTGAATTGAAAATCGCCGACGCGCATTATTTGAATCAGCAATATCCGGAAGCCATCACCGCGTTCAAAGAGTTTCAGTCGCTCCATCCTAACAACGAGAATATTCCGTTCGTTGTCTATCGCCTCGGTCAAGCTCATTTCGATCAATTTACCAGCACCGATCGCGAGCAAAAAAATACCGAGATTGCCAAAGGCTATTTCGAAACCGTAGTTAATAACTACGGCAAATCGCCATACGCGCCGCAGGCGCGAGAGAAGCTTGCCAAGTGCATCGAGTATCTCTCTGAATATGAATTTAACGTCGCCAACTTTTACTTTCAGCAAGAAAAGTATCCCGCGGCGCGCGACCGCTTCGAGGAAATCGTGCGCAAGTACAACCGCACACCGGCGGCCGAGAAAAGCCTTTTTTATCTAGGTGAAAGTTATCGCAAAGAGAAAAATAACAGTCGCGCGGCGCTCGCCTACGAAGCGCTCGTGCAACACTACCCTGAAGGCAAATTCGCCCGCGAAGCAAAAACCCAATTGGCGCAGCTCGATAAAGACCGCCAAGACCCCTTGGCCATGCTGCTGATGCGCGATCGCCGCGCCGGGGCGACCAGTGCGGCGGATGTGCCTCAGGAGATCGCGCGGCCCAAGGAAATTCCTAACCTCGTCGCTAAGACGGACGTCGTCCACGAGGAGCCCGGACAACAAAAAGGGGGTTTTCGCCGCGTAGTCGACAAGATCAACCCATTCAGCAGCTCAGACGACGGCAATAAAAAAGTCGAGGAGAAAAAACCCGAAAGCGCCATCGACCTGCTCGCCAAGCGCAAGGCCGCTGAAAAAGAATCTCCGGGCATGCTCTCGCGCCTTTGGCCCTTCGGTTCTGACGAGAAAAAAGAGACCAAAAAAACTCCCGACGCCAATAACACCCAACTGGTCGATCAGGTCGACAAAAACTTGCAGGGCAAGGGCGTCGATGCAAAGATTCAAACCGCAGCGCTCAGCGCCCCGGCGAATGATATCGCTAAAATCGCCCAAGCCCCACGACAGCAGCCGAGCGATACGAGCAAGCTTGTCGGCGACATCGACGCCAGTTTGAAAAAGAGCGGCGCGCCAGTCAACCAACTACCGGCGCCGCCGGAAGCAGCACCGGTGTTTCGCAATCCAGCCGCGGCGCAAGCTGCCGTGGCAAGCGCGACCAAGGCCGCGGAAGCGCCAAAGAGTGCGGGTGCGAGCAGTCTGCTAGGCAACATCGACCAGAAGTTAAAAAGCCAGGGCGTCGAGTCCGCCAAGTTCGAGCCGCCGCCGCAAATCAAGCCCGATACTGCCAGGCAGGATACACCGAGAAGGGTTGAACTCGAACCGAAGATACCCTTGGAGAAGGGACCGCTATTTCTGACGCCAGCCCAAGTCCCAGCCCAAGATAAAGCTGCCTTAGCTCAAACCCCGGCCACCGACGAGAGAAAGGGCGCACTGGCGGAACAAAAACCAACGGAGCCAAGCGGACGCGATTTCGCAAGAAGCTTGGTCAAAGGTCCAAGCCTTGTCACCCAAGCGCCGCCAGCCAATCAAAAGCCGGCGGAGACGAAACCGGCCGCCAGCAGGGGCGAGGAGAGCAAAGGCGCCTTCGATCAACTCAAGCAAGACATCGATTCGATCGGCAGGGCGCTCAATCCGTTCCGTTGGTAGGCTGGGCCACAGAAACGACCCGCCGGTCACCGGGGTCTAACGCGGCTGCGGTTTGGCAACCGTCACGCGGACCTTGCTCTGCGGCGCCAACCTTTCCGGCGCGCTCACGACGACCGATTGATGCTCCTCAAGGCCGTCGACAACCTCACTCATACCGTCTCGATACGCGCGCACGGTAACCGGGACCGCTTCGGCTTGCCCGGTATCGGTTACGACATAGACGAGGGTTTTGCTTTCGCCGCGCACCAGCGCGCCACTCGGAACTAGAAGGGCATCGCGGTTGCCATCGGACTTCAGCAAATAGGAAACCCCCATCCAAGGACGTAGCTGGCGCTGTCTATTCGGCACTTGAATTTCGGCAACCCGTTCTTTGGCATCGAAAAGCACAACTTGCCCCTGGAAAACTTTTTCCGCCAATTCTTGTGCCGTGACAACCACACCCATGCCTTTGCGCACCACTAGCGCTTCTTTCTCAGAAAGTTTGAGCGATAGCTTCAACGGATCGACCACCGCGACGCTTAGAATTGGCCAGTTGTTCTGCACGTAGGCGTTCGCCTCAGCGAACACATCGGTCACCACACCCGTCAACGGGGCCGTCACCAACGGGGCTTTGAGCACGTAGCGCAATTGGGCCAGAATCGCTTCCTGTTGATCCATTTGATTCTTTACCAGGTCCCTTTCAGCACGCGCGGTCTCAAGCAGCGTTTTGGCGCTGCCCAGCTCTTTTTTGGCGATCAGATCGCGGCCGAAAAGATCACGGAGTTTTTCCAGCTGCTTTTCAGCCTCTACCAAGCGCGCTTCTTTTTCGCGCAGGGGCGCCTGCAGATCGCGGATTGTCGACTCGACTTGCTCGAGCCGCTTTCTCGCCTCGCCGATCTTGAAAGTGACAACCGCTTGCCCGGCGGCAATCGTATCGCCAATCTTGAAGTTTAATTTGTCGATGTAGCCTGAAACCGGCGAGAGGGCCTGCTCCTCGCGCACTGGCAATAGCTCGCCAGTGGCAGCGATCTCGAAGGGGATCGAAACTTTTCTGACCGGCTCGACCGTAACGGTGGGAATGACTTCTTGCCGGACCGGCGCAGCACCGGATTTATTGAAATTGACAAGCTCCAGCAGTTCAGCACGCTGGCTGATGAGCGCAATCACCACGACCAGCGCGAGAAACCACCATCCTAAAAACCAATTCGCCATTTGCGCGCAGCCCAAAGCAATAGACTAGCAAGCGCGGGGCAGCAAAGCGACCCTATCGCTTGACCGCCGCGCCGAAATTACAGGATTGCGCGCTAATCTACCTTTTCTGAGGCCAATTTCCTCGCTGGCGCGGTATCCCCAGCGGCGTGTGGTGCAGTGGCGCCCCGGCCTAAGCCAAACCATCTACGAAACATGTTCGGCAAAGTAAGAAAGATCTGTTGACACTTCTCCAAGTAGAGATACACAACCGGCGTAATGTAGAGCGTCAAAATCTGCGAAACAATCAAACCGCCGACGATGGCTACTCCCAACGGCTGCCGCGCTTCGGCCCCGGCGCCCAAGCCAACCGCGATGGGAACGGCGCCAACGATGGCTGCCATGGTCGTCATCATGATCGGCCGGAATCGCACCAGCGCCCCTTCGTAAATCGCTTGGGCCGGCGCTTTGCCCTCGTTGCGCTGCCCTTCGAGGGCGAAGTCGATCATCATGATAGCGTTCTTCTTGACGATACCGATCAGCATGATCAAGCCAACGAACGCGTAGATGCTCAGATCCATATTAAACCAGTAAAGCGCAATCAATGCGCCGAGGCCGGCCGAAGGCAAACCCGACAAGATCGTCAGGGGATGGATAAAGCTTTCGTAAAGAATTCCCAGGACTAGATAAACCACCAACACCGCGAGAGCCAATAGCAACCACAAGCTTTTGATCGACGACTGAAACTCCTGCGCCGTGCCTTGAAAGTTGGTGGTAATCGAGCCTGGCAGGCTCTCGCGCGC
Organism: Deltaproteobacteria bacterium; assembly: GCA_016874755.1. Taxonomy (NCBI): domain Bacteria; kingdom Pseudomonadati; phylum Myxococcota; class Myxococcia; species Deltaproteobacteria bacterium. The sequence goes on from VGTH01000002.1 coordinate 167,173, forward strand.
CAGCCGATTGACCCGATCGACGACGTCGCCGAGCGCGACCCCTTCGCGCAAGTTAAAAGAGATCGTCACCGAAGAAAGCTGGCCGGAATGATTGACCGACATGGGGCCGGCACTGTGGACGATTTTGGCGATGGCGCCGACTGGAATCATCGGCTGTGCCGCCGCCTGCTGGCCGGTGGTCGAACGAATATAAAGCAGTGACAACGCCGACGGATCGCCCTGGTATTTGGGATCAAGCTCGACGATCACGTCGTACTGGTTACTCGGCGTATTGATCGTTGAGATGCGCCGCGACGCGTAGGCGTTTTGGAACGCCTCTTCGAGCATGCGCGGTGAGATGCCCTGGGCCGTCACACCCATGGTCGCGGCTTTCTCGCGGTCGAGCACCACCGACAATTGCGGATTCTTTAGCTGCAAATCGCTGCCGACGTCGCGCAAATCGGTGAGCCCGCGCATTCTTTCTTCAAACTGCGCCGCGTGTTTGTAGAGTTCCGTCGAATCGGGGCTTTGCAACGTAAATTGATATTGACTGCGGCTGATGCGGCCGCCGATGCGGATCACCGGTGGATTCTGCAGCGATGCGCGAATACCCGGCACTTGGTTCAAGCGCGGCCGCATGTCGCGGATAATCTCATCGGCCGTCAGCGAACGGCACGATTTGCCGAACCAACCCTCGGTACAATGGGTTTTCGGTCGCTCCGAGCGATCTTTAAGCTTCATAAAAACCCGCCCGGTGTTGCCGGTAAGGCTCGCGCCGCCGACGCCAACGCTCGACATATAGGATTCCACGTTGGGGTCGCGGCCGACGATCCTGGCGATCTGCTGTTGGTATTGCACCATCTGGACGAAGGAGACGCCCTGGGCGCCTTCGGTGTTGACGATAATCTGGCCGATGTCTTCGCTGGGAATGAAACCTTTGGGCACCAGGCCAAACATGTAGATCGTCGCCACCAGCACCAGGATCGAAGAGACCATCGTGGTTATACGGTGTTTCATGACCCAGCCGAGGGTGACTTCATAGAGGCGGGTCATGCTGTCGAGACCCTTTCCAAGCACCCGATACAGCCAGCCGTGTTTCTCCTCATGGGGCGGCCGCAGATAGCGGCTGCACAGCATCGGCGTCAGGCTGAGCGAAATAAATCCCGAGACCAAGATCGCCACGCAGAGGGTGACGGCGAACTCGCGCAACAGCCGGCCGAGCATGCCGCTCATAAACAAAATCGGGATAAACGCGGCGACCAGCGAGATCGTCATCGACACAATGGTAAAGCCGATCTCTTTGGCGCCCTTGATCGCGGCATCGAACGGTTTTTCGCCCAACTCCATATGACGGACGATATTTTCCAAGACCACGATCGCGTCGTCGACGACGAAGCCCACCGCCAATGTCAACGCCATCAAGGACAGATTATTCATGCTATAATCGAGCAGGTACATGACGGCAAAGGTGCCGATGATCGACATCGGCAACGCCAAACTAGGAATGATGGTCGCCGAGACGTTGCGCAGAAACAGAAAGATCACCAAAATGACCAGCACGATCGTGCCGATCAAAGTCAGCTGCACGTCGTGCACCGACTCACGAATCGCCTGGGTGCGATCGAAGAAAACGTCCAACTTGATCGATTGCGGAATCTGCTGTCTGAGTGTCGGCACCAATTCTTTGACCGCATCGACGACCTCGACGACGTTGGCGCCGGGCTGGCGCTGAATGCCAAGAATGACCGCCTTCTTGCCGTTGAACCAGCTCGCCACGCGCCGGTTCTCGACACTGTCGATCGCCTTGCCCAAATCTTGAACGCGCACCGGCGCGCCGTTGCGATACGTCACCACCAGATTTTGATAGCCGGCGGCGTTCACCAGCTGCCCATCGGAAACCAAAGTGTAAGCCCGGTTCGGCGCATCCAACGTGCCCACCGGGAGATCGACGCTGCCACGCTGCACGGCGTTGACCACGTCATCGATGCCGACCTGGCGTGCGGCTAATTGATTAGGGTCGAGCTGGATGCGCACGGCGTATTTCTGCGAGCCAAAGACGTCGACTTGTGCGACCCCATTTACCATCGAAATGCGCTGCGCCAGAATGCTCTGCGCGAACTCATCCACAGTCGACAGCGGCAGGGTTTCCGAAGTGAGCGCCAATAAGAAAACCGAATTGTTGGCGGGATTGACCTTGCGATACGACGGCGGACTCGGCATGTTCGGCGGCAGCTCGCGCGCCGCCCGGGCGATCATCGACTGCACGTCTTGGGCGGCCGCGTCTATGTTGCGGTTCAAGGCGAACTGCAAAGTAATTTGGGTCCGGCCCAGGGTGCTCGATGAGTTGATCGAATCGAGGCCGGCAATCGTCGAGAACTGCTTTTCCAGCGGCGTCGCCACCGCCGACGCCATCGTCTCCGGGCTCGCGCCAGGCAGCGTGGCATTGACCGTAATCGTCGGGAAATCCACGGTCGGCAGGTCGCTCACCGGCAAGACGCGATAGCCCATGATGCCAAAGATGAGAATGCCGACCATGACCAGGGTGGTCGTGACCGGCCGACGGATAAACAGCTCAGACATGTTCATGATTCACCCCGCGCGTCGCCTTTGCCTCGTGCTTCGCCGTCGTTCTTGCCTTGGCCGCGCCGTCCTCGGCGGCCCTCGCCTTTTTGCTCCTCACCTGAACTACTCGCTTTTTCTTTTACTTCGCCGTCCGCCGCCGCCTGACTCGCACCGCTCCGTTCACGTTTCATTTCCCCTTTGCCGGCGTCCTCGGCTTTGGCTGGCTCACCCTTTTCACCGTCCGCTTTCTGCCCGCCGCGACGGCCGCGCCGGCCTTGGCCCTTGCCTTCACCACCTTCTTTAGTCGGTTCTCTGATTTCGACTCGCGAACCTGGACCGAGCAGAAACTGTCCTTCTCGGACCACCTGTTCGCCCGCCACCAAGCCCTTCGCAATCACCGCTTCGCCTTCGGTCGTGCGGCCAATGGTCACTGGGCGCACTTCAACGCGGCGGTCCTCTTTGACGACAAATACATGCTGCCCGTCCGGCCCGATTTGCACCGCCTCAGACGGAACCACAACCACGCCCTTTTCGTCGGTTAACGTTAACGCAACGTTGACAAACTGCCCCGGCCACAGGCGCCGCTGCTTGTTGACGAACACCGCCTTGAGCTTGACCGTGCCAGTCGCTCGGTCAACCGCGTTATCGACAAACTCGAGTTTGCCTCTCTCCGGCCTACCCTCGTCGGCATTGAAACCAGCATCCACCTGGAGCTGACCGCGCCCCATGTAACGCTTCAGTTCGATCAGGTGCTGCTCCGGCACGGAAAAGGTAACGTTGATCGGGCTCACCTGGTTGATGACCACGAGTGGCGCGCCGTCGTTAACCCGCACCAAGTTGCCTTCGTTAACCAGCAGGCTGCCAACCCGGCCATCCATCGGCGCGTAAATATAGCAATAGCTCAACTGAACTTTGGCGTTCTCCACCGCTGCCTTCGAAGCAGCGACGGTCGACTCCAGGGCGTCGGCAGTTGTACGAATCTGTTCGTATTGTTCGCGTGAGACGTACTGCTTTTCGACCAGCTCGGCGTAGCGCCGCGCCTGCTCGCGAGCGTTTTGCAGCTGCGCCGTGTCACGCGCCAGCGTCGCTTCGGCTTGTTTTAACGTCGCTTCGAGGGGACGGGCATCGATGGTGAACAGAAGCTGGCCTTGTTTGACGTCTTGGCCTTCCTTGAAATGGGCTTTTTGCAGCACACCGGTGACTTGGCTCTTGACCGACACCGTGGCGTAAGGCTCGGCGTTACCAACGGCGCGAATCTGCAAGGGGATCGACTTTTGCGCGGCTGTTGCGACCAGCACCGGGACGGCTTCGCGACCGCGCCCGCCAGCACCGCGGCCGCCACCACCCTTGCCCTCGCCCTTGCCTTGGCCGCGCCCGGCACCGCCTGCACCGCCCTTTTCTCCGCCCTCCGGCGCGGCGGCAACGCCTTCGCCTTTGACCGCAGGTTTGTTTAGCGACCAGGAGGAGTATTGCTGAAAACCAACAAATCCGCCAACTACCAACAGGAGCGCAACGGCCCAAAGCGAACGCCTCATAGAACCAGCTCTCCTAAATCACGGCTTGCTTGCCTGTTCTTTCCTCAAAATACTCACAAACCAATGGCCCGCGTGAACTGGGCATCGGCAATCTTATAGTCGTAAAGAGCTCGGACATAGGTCGTTTGTGCGTCGGCGTAGCGCACCTGAGCATCAGAAACCTCTATAATGGAGCCAACCCCAACTTCGTATCTGCCACGAGCCAGGTCGAGGTTTTCCCTTGCCGCTTTGGCGGCCGCCTCATTGGCCTTAATGCGCTCGCGCAGTTCCACCAAACGAAGATAGCTCTGCTCCACATCGAGGGCAACCTGCTGCCTTTGCTGTTCTTCCTGCGCCTTGATGACGGAATAATTGTGCAGAGTTTCATCGACTCGGTTGGTGGTGCGCAAGCCATCGAAGATTGGCAGACTTAGAGTCAGCTGCACTTGCCAGCTCGGTTTCAGCGGAAAGGTGTTAACCGTATTCTTGTTAACGACCTCGTTACTGACATGCCTCCTCGCATAGTTGCCGTCGAAAGTTAAATCGGGCAGATGGCCGCGCCGGGCTACGGCAATGTTTTGATCCTGTGCTCTGAGTTGCGCTTCAAAGCTTTTTAGCTCGGGCCGAGTCTGATAGGCCAACTCGCGCGCCTCGTTCGACGAATAACGGATGTCGGTCACGATCGCTTCTTCGGCCAAAGGACGGTCAGGCAAATCGCGCAAACCGAGCGCATTCTTCAATGTCACCCAAGCTACCTGAACGGCGTTGCGCGCGGTGATCTCATCTGCCAACGCGGTAAAATAATCCGACTCCGCACGGGCGACGTCGATCCTCGCGCGGGTGCCAACCTCAAAAAACCCGCGCGCCTGTTTGAGCAGCAAATCACGGCTCTTAACCGACTCTTCGCGTACGTTCACAATCGCCCGTGCTTGCAAATAACCGTAGTACGCGGTCTTGACGCCGAGCACGACGGCGTCGGTGGTGGTCTTGAAGTTGTGCCCCTGCGCGCTCAACGTTTCGCGCGCCGCCTGCACCGCGCCTTCGCGTTTGCCAAAATTATAAAGGGTAAACGTCGTACTAAATTGCACCGAAAAAAAGTCAGAGGCGCTGGCGGCGATGTTGGAGCCGCCGCTTTGGTTGCCGGTCTGATAGCGGTCGGTCATCGTCAACGTGGGGAAATAAGCCGCCATCTGTTGTCCGACCACAGCTCGCTGGGCGTAGATGCGCTCGCGCGCGGCACTCAGGTTGGGATGATTGGCGAGCGCGATCAAGAGCGCGTCATCGAGCGTCAACAGGTTCGCCGGCGGCGTTTGAGGCTGCGTTGGCTCGGTTGGCGTAGCGGTGCTTGCCACTCCTGGGGCAGTCTTCTGGCCCGTCAATGATGGCGGCGTAGCCGGCGCCGCTGCTGCAAGCTCGATAGTTCGCTGCGGCTCGGTCGGTGACGGCGCTTTTTCCTGCACCGGCAAACGAATCAGCTCGCCTTCACGCAAGTTGTCCCAACGCTGGCGCCCGGGATTGAGCTGATTTAATTGCGCTGTGTACTGCTGCAGTTTGCTCTCGTCACTAAAGTTGAGCTGTTCGCGCAAAATACGCGTGAGATGGTCCCCCGCCTTGATGCGATAATAGATGGTCGCGTTGTCGGCCGGGCTAGCCGCAGGTCGCGCCCAGGTAGGCCACAACAGGAACGCAAAAAGCGTCAGCCCGCATATGTTAAACGTTCGAAATTTAAGGCCCAACCCGATCATACCCCTCTCCCTGAGAGCAGCGGCGTCAACCTTATACTCTTTTTTTGGCAAATTAAAATAGGTATTTAGATATATCCTGGGGGCCTACCCAAGGAGCGAACCGAGCAGACTTGTGGCAAGCGGGGCGGCTGGTTTGCGGCGCATGCGCCGAATTAGCGTTTGCGCAAAAGTTCGAGCTGGCGGCGCGCGTCACCGAAGCCCGGATTGATCTTGAGCGCCGCTTCGAATTCTTTTTCGGCTTCGGCGTTGCGGCCGCGCTCAGCGAGCACACGGCCCAACTCGTAGTGGGCGATTTCATCATCGGGGCAAAGCGCCAGACCATCGCGATAAAGCGCGACGGTCTGCTCTGGATCGGTGGAGCTTTGCGCCTTGTCAAAGTAGTCACGAAAAGCGCGGCTGCAATCTTGTTGCTTTTGATCCTGAACTTGCTTGCCGGCTTTCAGCGCCTCAATGTCCTGACGCTGCTTGGCGAGCTCTTGGTTCTGCTGGCGAATTTGTTCCGCCTGCCGCTCCAGGGTCTCACCCAAACAACCCGACAAGCTGATGATCAAAACGAAGGCAACTGGGAGACGCCATCTATTTGTCATATCAGTGTCATTCGTCCTATCCGCGTTGATCCTCTAACGCCAAAAATATTTTTTCCGCTTTGATCGGCAAATCTTTGATGCGCACACCGCAGGCATCGAAGATCGCATTAGCGATCGCCGGCGCCACCGGGATCAGCGCGCTCTCGCCGATGCCCTTGGCGCCGAAGGGTCCGTTCGGGTCGGGAGTCTCGACCGCGATCGGATCGATCACCGGCGGCATATCACCCAGCGAGGGCAAAACATAATCGACTAAGTTGGGATTGATCAATTGCCCGTTGTCGTAGGCGATCTCCTCGAAGATCGCTTGGCCGATGCCGGTGATCACCGCGCCGGCGAGCTGCTGTCGGCAGCCCAAAGGATTGAGCGCTTTGCCGACGTCCACCGCTGTCGCGTACTTGAGTAGCTTAAACTTGCCCGTATCGATATCGACTTCGACCTCCGCCGCACCGGCGGCGATGAACCAAAAAGCCGAGGTGCTTTTTTCGCCGAAGTCATTCTTAGTCGATGTTTTCACCTGCCCATCGCCGACCAGCGTGCCGCCCTGCATGCCGAAGCGCTTGAACATGACTTCCGAATAGTCGAGCACAGTTTCCGGCAGACGAATCTTGCCGTCGGCAAAGCTGATCTTATCGAGCGGCACGTTGTATTCCTTGGCGACGATTTCTTGCAACTGGCGCTGGATATGCTGTGCCGCCAGCTGCACCGCTTTGCCCATGTGAAACGTCGAGCGGCTCGACGAAGTCGTCAAATCGTACGGCACGACGTCGGTATCGACGCCGAGGACTTGGATATTCGCCATCGGAATGCCGAGCTCTTTGCCAGCGATCTGCGCCAAAACCGTCTCCGACCCCTGCCCCATCTCCACTGTGCCGGCGTAGATCGACAGGCTCGCATCCTCATTCATCTTGACGACAGCGCAAGAAATCGACGGAGTAATCGTCGCCTTAATCATCGCAGCAAGCCCTTTGCCGCGCCGCACGCTTGACCGGTTTTCCTGATCTCCGAGTCCCCGCGTCTCCGCGTCTCGAAGTCTGTCTTGCCGTTCCCATCCAATCGAATCAGCAACGGCAGTGATACACTCCTTCAACCCCACCGCGCGCAGCGTCTCTTCGGTGACGAACTTGTCGCCCTCGTTGTAGCCGTTCTTCAAGCGCAGCTCGAGCGGGTCGATTTTCAACGCCGCGGCGATGATGTCCATCTGCGACTCGACTGCCCAAGCGGATTGCGAAACACCAAATCCGCGGAACGCTCCCGCCGGCGGTTTGTTCGTGTAAACGGAGTACGAATCGATCTTGAGATTGGGAATCCGATACGGCCCCGCCGCCGTGTAGCCAGACTTCTTCGCCACCCGCGGGCCGATCTCGGCATAGGCGCCGGTGTCGAGATGAATCTCGCACTCCCGCGCCAGTACGGTGCCGTCGTTTTTTACGCCGGTCTTCATGCGAATCACCGCGGCGTGCTTGGTGATGGTGTAGAAAACTTCTTCGCGCGACAGCACCACGCGCACCGGCCGTTTCGCCTTTTGCGCCAGCGCTACGGTGATCGGCTCGACTTTCGGATAAACTTTGCCGCCGTAGCCGCCGCCCAGGTAGGGCACGATGATCCGTACCTTCGACACCGGCACTTTGAAAATATTGGCGAGCTGGGTGCGCACCACGAACGGATTCTGCGTCGTCGCCCAAACAGTAATGCGCCCGCCCGGCTCCACCGACGCGATGCAGGCATGGGTTTCCAAAAAACTATGCTGGGTGGCCGGCAATGTGAAAGTATCTTCGAAGATTTGATCGGATTCGGCGAAGCCTCTCTTGATATCGCCGCGGTCGAGCTTGAAGTGCGTGCAAATGTTGGTGCCGTCGATCGGTTTGATCTCAGCCAGATCGGCGAAGCCTGAACTCGGCAGCTTGACCGACTCGTGCACCAACGTCGCGCCCGACTTGAGCGCATCCTGCACGTTGAGCACCGCCGGCAATTCTTCGTAGTCCACTTCGATCAAGCGCAGCGCTTCATCCGCTGCGTCGGCAGTCAACGCGGCCACCGCCGCCACCGGATCGCCGACATGGCGGACCTTTTCCGTCGCAACGATGGTCTGATCTTTGAACACCGGCCCATAAAACGGCTCGATGCCCTGGTCCTGCAAAATATCGTCGCGGGTAATCACCGCCACCACACCCGGATGTTTACGCGCTTTGGCAGCATCGATGCGCTTGATCCGCGCATGGGGAAACGGGCTGCGTAGAATCTTGCCGTGGCACATGCCCGGCACGCTCATATCCGCCAGATACTGCGCCTGGCCGGTGACTTTGGTCTCGTAATCGAGCCGGCGATAGGTTCTACCGATTTCGGTGGGCTCCATGCTAAATCCTCTTAAGGGGTGAGGCGTAAGGGGTTAGGGGTTCCAGAAATCGTCTCACGCCTTACCCCTCACGTCTTACGTTCTTCAACGCTTGCATAATCTCCTGATAGCAACCGCAGCGACAAAAATTCCCCGCCAGATATTCGCGAATCTCCTGCTCCGATGGCTTGGGATTTTCGTCGAACAGGGCTTTCGCCGTTAGAATAAACCCCGACGTGCAATAACCGCACTGTAGCGCGCCGAACTCCATGAACGCTTGTTGAATAGGGTGCAGTGTGTCGCCCTGGCTCAAGCCTTCGATGGAAGTAATCGAACAGCCCTCCGCATCGACCGCCAGCACCGAGCAAGCGCTCACCGGCTTGCCGTCGAGCAGCAAAGTGCACGCGCCACAAACTTGGATATCGCAGCCAAGTTTCGCTCCGGTAAGGCCCAGCTGGTCGCGCACGGCTTCTAATAAAGTCGTGCGCGGCTCGACCTCAAGGTTGCGTTCTTGGTCGTTGACCCTCAATGAAATAGATTTCTTCATGGGCTAGCTGCGCAACGCCCTTTCATAAGCTGCGGTCACTGCCCGTTTCGTCAGCGCCCGCACCACAGCGCGCTTATAGCGCTCCGATCCACGAATGTCGCTGATCGGTTTGCATTCTTCGGCTGCCGACCGCGCGGCTTGCTCGATCCAATTCGTGTCCAACTTCTTTCCAACCAGCAGTTCTTCACCTTTTCTGGCCCGGATCGGCGTCGCACCAACGCAGCCCAGAACGATTCTTACCGCCTTGCAAACTTCACCGTCGAGCGTGACCCGCGCGCAGACGCCGACACTCGGTTTGTCAACGACCGAACTGCTGGAAAATCGAACGTAATCGATGCCCGAGCGCGCCGGTAGCGATGGCAAAACCACCTGGGTAAGAATTTCATCCTCCGCCAAACTCGTCTGATAATAATCGACGAAAAAGTCATCGAGCGACAACACCCGCTCACCCGCAGGTGAAGCGATCTTCACTTTACCGTCGAGCGCCATGAAAATTTGCGCCAAATCCGTCAGCGGCTCACCGGAGGCAAGATTGCCGCCGACGGTAGCAACATGGCGCACGCGGATGTTGGCAACTTCTTTTTCCGCTTCGCAAAGCACTGGAAACTTCTCTCGCGCCAGCGCCGAAGTTTCCAACTCGCGATGAGTAACCAGAGCGCCAATGATCAGCCCCTCTTTGGCGTCGAAGCGAATCCCCTTCAGCGCATCGATCTTTTTTATATTCACCAGCGCCTTCGGCTCCAGCAACCCTTGCTTCATCACAATGCCAAGATAGGCGCCGCCGGCATAAACCTTGGCGTCGCCGCCGTGCTGTTTGAGCAACGCGCAGGCTTCGTTGACCGTGGTCGGTTCGAGGTAGTCGAAGTTTTTCATGGATCTAAGACATCCGCGCGCGGAGACCGCTAAGGACGCAGAGTTCGGAAACTTAAATTATTCTCAGCTCTGCGCCCTCAGCGCCTCTGCGCGAGAAAATCCTCTTCCGTCCTTCAAATATATTTCACCTTATCGACGCCCGGTATCTCCACCTTCTCAAAGCGCCAGTGATCCTTCATCGGCGCCGTCGCATCGATGCCCAATCCCGCGGTCACGCGCGGCTCGGGGCAAGACGGATCTAGCGTCGAGCAGGCGAGCCGCGGAATGATGATCGTATCTTTATCCGCCTGAAAGCGCGTCGCCATTGCCCAATCGACATCCTGCGGATTGAAGGGATCGATGTCCTCGTCGACAACGATCACCTGCTTCAAGCCGATCGCCAGCGATAATAACGCCAGAATAACATTGCGCCCCTCGTTTTCAGCGCGCTTCTTGATCGATACCACAACATGATGCCGAAACGTGCCGCCGGGCGTCATGTTGATGCCTTTGACTTCCGGCACGATCTTTTTGATCTCGCGCTCGACCACCGCGGCGTTGCCCCATTCGATCAGCGTGTGGTTTTCCGTGACCGGCATGCCAGTGAGCGCGGTCTGCCAGATCGGGTTTTTGCGCATGGTGATCGCGGTCACTTGCACCACCGGCGCTTGCTTGGCGTCGCTGTAGCAGCCAGGGTATTCCCCATACGGGCCGTCCGGCACCCGCTCGCCTGGAATGGTCACGCCTTCAATAATAACTTCGGCAAACGCCGGCACCTCGACATCAATGGTCTCGCATTTGGTGAGCTTGACGGCGGAACCGCGCAGGCCGCCGGCGACGTGAAACTCGTCGATGCCGTAGGGAACCTTGGCTTGCGACGCAATGACAATCGTCGGGTCGACACCTACCGCGGTCGCGACTTCCAAACCTTTTTCCCGTTCCTCGGCCATTAGAATCATTCTACCGAGATGATGATCCGCCGGCGCCCAGAGCGAAAGCTTATCTTTGCCAAGCACCAGCATGCGATGCACGGAGACATTGCGCACACCGGAATCGGGATCTTTGCCGATCTGCACGCCGATCGTCACGTAAGGTCCGATGTCTTTGCTCGCGTGGGTGACAATCGGCAGCTTGGTCAGATCGATCTGATCGCCGGTCCATTTGATCTCTTTCACCGGCCCGGTGGCAACCATTTCCGGCGGGATGCGCTTTTCTTCGAGGGTGGCGTAGCGCTCAGCGATTTGCTCCTGCGGCACACCGAGTCCAAGCGCGACCAACTTGCGTGTGGCGAACAAACCGCCGAGCACATTCCATCCGGGATACCCTTTGACGTTTTCAAACAACAGCGCCGGCCCCTGGATGTCCGAAGCCTTGCGGATGCCGGCGGCAATTTCGTGCTTGACGCTGACTTCGTCTTTGACCCGCTTGAGTTGCCCCAAGTCGTCCAGATGGGCGAGAAAACCTCTTAGATCGTCGAACATAAGGAACCTCGAAATTCAATTGCAGTATTGGAGTATGTGGAGTAATGGGCTTCGGATTCCGGACCCAAAACTCCACCACTCCAATACTCCATCACTCCAGTCTTTTCAGCAACGGCAACACTTCCTCGCAAAACCGTCTCACCTGGCCTTTTTGATCGTTCGCGGTAAAGCGCAGTACCGGCGTGCGGATGCCCATGTCGATCCACTCTTGAATCAACCCGGCGCAATCCTTCGGCGTGCCGTGCGCGAGCCAGACTTTGATTAATTTTTCCGGCGGATACGTCGGGCCGTAGTAATGATTGAAGTAGTCTTTTGCCTGCCGATAGGCCAACTGCCGGTCCTCGTTAATGTTGACCATGCCGTGAATTGCCACTTCGAAATTCGACAAATCCTTGCCGCTCTCTTGCGCTCCCTGCTCAATGACTTTCAGTCGCTTGCCCATTTCTTCGGCGGTAACACCCATGGTGATGTAGCCGTCGGCGAGCAAACCCACCCGGCGCATCGCTTGATCGACGGTCTTGTCACCGGCCTGCTCGCGATCGGGGCTAACGGCAATCCAGATCGGCGGCGGCTTCTGCACCGGCTTAGGCACGATGTTGTAATTTTCCAGTGTGTAATACTTGCCGCGGAACGACGTCGGCGTGTCGCTCCAGATCTGGCGCAAAAGCTCGATGCCCTCGCGCATGCGGCCGACGCGCTCCTCCTTCTTGATACCGAAGGCGCGCAGCTCGCCTTCATGGCCGCCGCCGATGCAGACGCCAAGCAGCGAGCGGCCTTGCGACAGCTGATCCAGCGTCGCCCATTGGATCGCCAACAGCACCGGATGGCGCACCGGAAACGACGCCATGCAGATCGTTCCCAAACGGACCTTTTTCGTGTGGGTTGCGATCGCCGCGAGCATTGTAATGGCTTCTAAGCGCGGCTTGTGAATCAAACTGTCGCCAAACCAGACCGACTCGAACACGCCGGTTTGCTCGGCGTACGCCGCAGTTTGGATCAACTCGTCGAGATCGGTGAGACCAAACAGCGCGCCGCGATTGGGCAAGCTTAAGCCCCATTTGACCGGCAAGTTTTGCATGGCTGGTTCAGTGTTAGAAGAACCGCTTTACACTGTCAAGCAATCCTTGATAGAAGACAACATCTATGAAATGTAAAGGGATAAGACCGATTCGCAGCGAATTTTTGGAGGAAGTTAAAGATGGCTAAGGACCTGCGCAGCTATTTGGACGATCTATTGGAGAAGCGACCCAAGGATGTCGTCGTCGTCGACAAAGAAGTCGATCCGGTTTACGAGGTCACGGGAATCGTTGAGCGCTTCGAACGCGAAAACAAATTTCCCCTCGTATTCTTCAAAAACGTCAAAGGATCGAAGTTTCCCGCCATTGTGAATCTTGGCGCCACCTACGAGCGCCTCGCCTTGGCCCTCGGCTCACCCAACGTGCCGCAGATGGTGCGCGACTTGGCGCATCGCGAGCATCAACCCCTGCCGGTGAAAGAAATCTCCGCCAAAGACGCGCCTTGCAAAGAAGTAATCTTGAAAGGCGACCAAGTCGACCTCGACCTGCTCCCCGTGCTGACCCACAACGAAGGCGACGCCGGCGCTTACATCAACGCTGCGGCGATGATCTGCAAAGAGCGCGGCACCGGCGCGGTCAATGTCGGTATCTACCGCCATCAGAAGCAGGGCAAACGTCAACTCGGTGTGATGATCAACCCAGCGAATCATGCCAACTACGTCCGCGCCGAATACGAAGAAAACAACGAGTCCATGGAAGTGGCGCTCTGCATCGGCCATCACCCGGCGTTGAACATGGCCGCAGTCAGCAAACAGGCCGGCGTCGGCTCGGAGCTGGAAATCGCCGGCGCGTTTCTCGGCGAGCCGCTGCGCGTCGTCAAAGCCGAGACGGTGGATCTCATGGTGCCGGCCGACTGCGAGATCATTGTCGAAGGCAAGGTGCCGCCGAAAAAACGCCAGTACGAAGGCCCCTTCGGCGAATGGCCGCATTACTACTACAAAGAAGGCGAATGCCCGTTCATCGAAGTCAGCTGCATCACCATGCGCAAGAACCCGATTTACCAGAGCATCCACAGCGCCCACATCGAGCACAACATCATCGGCGCCGCGCCACGCCTGGGCAGCTTGTTGAAGCGCGTCCAGGAAGTCGTGCCGAGTACCACCGCCGTGAATTTACCGATCTCCGGTGCAGCGCGCTCGCACTGCTACATCTCGGTCAAGAAACGCGCCGAAGGCGATCCCAAACAAGCGGCCCTCGGCGCCATCGTCACCGACCCGAATATTAAACATGTCATCGTCGTCGACGAAGACGTCGATGTCTTCAACGAAACCCAAGTGCTGTGGGCCCTGGCCATGCGCTTCCAAGCCGACCGCGACCTGGTCGTCATCCCGCACATCATCGGCTCGCACTTGAACCCGACCGCCTATGGCTACAATCGGCTGGAGCGCGGCCCGATGGAAACTAAATTAATCTTCGACGCCACCAAGCCGCTGCCGCCCTACGACTTCCCCCAAGAAGCCCAGGCGCCGGACGCGGTGCTGAAAAAAATCGACTTAAATCGCGACACCCGGCCCTACGAGCCCGGCAAAGACGACAAAGCGATAACCGGGAAATAGCCGAGTCAACGACTCGGCATTCCAAATTCCAAATTACAGATTCTAAATTATTCCAAATACGCACGATCTGGAATTTGGAATCGGGAATCTGGAATTCCGAGCGTAGCGAGGACGCATGCTTGAGATCCAAGGGGTCTCTAAAATTTACCAGAAGACCGTCAAAGACAGCACCAGCAAAGTTGAAGCGCTGTCCAACGTCAATCTTTCGATTCGCGAGAACGAGTTTCTCAGCATCATCGGGCCGAGCGGCTGCGGCAAGACCACGCTGCTCAAGATGATCGACGGCTTAATCCCATACGATAGCGGCACTATCTCGATCGACGGAAAACCGGTCCGCGGACCGGGACCGGATCGCGCGGTTGTCTTTCAGACATTCGCTCTACTGCCCTGGCGCACAGTGCAAGCCAACGTCGAATTTAGCCTAGAGTTCCGCCACATCGCGCCCAAAGAACGGAGCGAGATCGCCCACGATTTTCTAAAGCGCGTGGGCCTGGCCGACTTCGCCAACCACTACCCACACGAGCTTTCCGGCGGCATGCAGCAGCGCGCCGGCCTCGCTCGCGCTCTCGCGGTAAGTCCAAAAATCCTGCTCATGGACGAGCCCTTCGGCGCGGTCGATGCCCAGACGCGCCAGCTTTTGCAGGAGGACTTGCTGGAGCTCTGGCAACGCGAGCGCAAGACCGTCGTTTTCATCACCCACAGCATGGACGAAGCGGTCTATCTTTCGGACCGCGTGGTCGTCATGACACCGCGCCCAGGGAAAATTGCCGAGATACTAGAGGTGCCGCTGCCGCGCCCGCGCATCGCCGACGACGTGCGCCGCGATGCCAAATTCGTCGACTTGACCAACTACATTTGGGACAGCTTGAAGAAAAATATGGAGAACGGCCACCGCGGCCCACGCAGCGCGCAAGTCCAAGGCTCCGAGTTCGAGGTTCCAAATTCCAAAGTCGGTTCCAGTGTGAAGGCGTAGTTTGCATTGCAAGGGGCCCTAGCATAGCTAAGTAGAATAAATCCGAACTTTGCGTCCTTTGCGCCTCTGCGCGAGACAATATCCGAGATCCAGCGATGCCATCGCTAAATCGCTTCAACATCAACGTCCTCTCAATCATTTCCCTCGCCGTGGTCTGGGAAGTGGCCGGCCGCGTCATGGACTCGCAGTTAATCCCGCCGCTGTCGCAAATCGGCCTTGCCTGGTGGAAGCTCTTTGCCAGCGGCAAGCTGCTCACCAACCTCACGGCCAGCCTATGGACCCTCGCCGCGGGATTTTTTCTGGCGGTCTTCGTCGGCATCATCATCGGCTTACTAATGGGCCGCTTTCGCGCCGTCGAGCATTTTCTCGATCTTTATGTCAATTCACTCATGTCTGCGCCGACCACCGCTTTCGTCCCCGTGCTCATCATGTGGCTCGGCCTCGGCGTGCAGTCGCGCATCGCGGTGGTTTTTCTTTTTGCCGTCTTTGTGATCATCATCAACACCATGACCGGGGTTAAGCAGGTCGACCGGGTCTTGGTCGAGATGGCCCACTCCTTCGGCGCGCGCGAGCACGAAGTTTTTCGCAAGATCATTCTGCCCGCCGCCATGCCGGCCATCATGGCCGGCGTGCGCCTCGGCATGGGGCGCGCGGTCAAAGGCATGGTCACCGCCGAGATGCTGCTCACGCTCACCGGCATTGGCGCCATGATCATGCAATATGGCTCGGCCTTCGCCACCGATTCGCTTTTCGCCGTGATTTTGACCATTCTTATCGTCGCCATGATCACCATGAAGCTAGTTCAAATGGTCGACCAACGTCTAACTGGATGGAAAGTAGAAGTCGCCGTCGAATAAACCCCTTACTATGGGAGGAGTTTTTATGATCAGGTCGTTTGCCAAAACCGCCGCGTGGCTCGTGCTAGTCGCCTTGGCCTTGGTCTGGGGCAGCGAGGCTCAGGCGCAGAAAAAAGTGCGCTTCGCCTACCCGTCATCAGCGGACATGGGTGACATTCCGTCGCTGCTCGCTTGGGAACAGTTGAAGAAACAGGGCATCGAAGTCGTGCCGACTTTTTTTCCGAAGACCGACTTGGCCGTGCAGGCGGTGGTCGCCGGTGAGGCGGACATGGGCACCGCCGCAGGCATCGCGGTCATGAAAGCGGTTGAAAGCGGGCTGAACGCGCGGATCATCGCCGAGCAGGTGCGCAACGAGTGGCAGCTGGTGGCGCCCGTATCGGTCAAAGACCCCAAGCAACTCGACGGCAAAAGAGTCGGCTACCACGCGCCGGTCACAGTCACCGAAGCGCTGGTCAAGTGGATGGCGCAACATTATAAGATCAATCCCCAGTGGATGATCATACCGGGCTCCGACGTGCGCGCCGAAGCGCTGATGCGCGGCCAACTCGACGCCACGCCCGCCGAGATCGGCGACGTGATCAATATCTTGAATAGCAAGCCTGGCCAGTTTCACGTGTTGACCTCCTACGCCAAGACCTTTCCGCAGTTGATCGGCTCGATGTATTTCTCGCGCGTCGACTACCTTCAACAAAACGGCCCAGTCGTCGAAGCCGTGCTTGAAGCGCTGCTGCGCGCCCATCGCCTGCTTGACGAGAAACCCGCGCTGGTGAAAGAACACGCGCTGCGATTGCTGCCGGAGACCAAACCGGAGCTGATCGACGCCATCGCCAAGAGCTATCGCGAGTTGCGGATCTGGGACGTCAACGCCGGCGCCGGCAAAGAACGCGGCAATGCCAGCATCAAATTCTTCGAAGAGGCCGGCCTCTTGAAGAAAGACGCGGTGACCTTCGCTCAAGCCTTTGAAACCGCGCCGCTGGAAAAAGTGTTGAAGAAGATTGGCGTAAAGAAATAAGGAAATCGCAAATCTCCTCTAACCCCTCTTTATTCAAAGAGGGAACCGGATTGCTCCCCCCTTGAGAAAACAGGGGGGAGCAGGAACCGCATCAGAAACTTTGAACCCTTGGATAGACTCAGGGCAAGCTTTTGAACCTTGAACTTTGAACCCATCGCAAAGCGATGAAGCCCAACACCCTCCGCTTTCTCTCCGTCCTCACTCTCACCGCAGCCTGGGAGATCGCCGGCCGCGCAGGCAACGCGCGCCTGCTGCCGCCGTTTTCCAAAGTCATGAGCGCCTGGTTCGATCTGCTGGTTTCGGGGCAGCTGTTTCAAGCGCTAGCGATCAGCTTACAAGCGCTGGTTATTGGTTTTCTGATCTCGCTCGCCATTGGCGTGCCGTTGGGCTTGTTGATGGGCCGCTACCGCCGCCTCGCTTCGTTTCTCGACGTCTACATGACCGCGCTGCTTACCGTGCCGATGATCTCCTTCATTCCTTTTTTGGTCATCGCTTTGGGCCTGGGACTGCACTCGCGAGTCTGGATCGTTTTTCTCTTTGCCTTCGTGATCATCGCCATCAACACCGCCGCCGGCGTGCGCAACGTCGATCCGACGCTGACGGAGATGGCGAAATCCTTTGGCGCCAAGGAAAGCGAGCTGTTTGCCAAGGTAATCCTGCCGGCGGCTTTGCCGATGATCATGGCCGGCGTGCGCCTCGGCATGGGGCGCGCCGTGTTAGGAATGGTCACCAGCGAAATGATTCTCGCGGTCGTCGGCTTTGGTGCCATGCTGATGACCTTCGGCGCGTCCTTTAACTCCCCCGCACTGTTCGCCACGATTCTCACGATCGTGCTGCTGGCCGTGGCACTGCTGGCACTGATTCAATTTCTCGACCGCAAGCTCACGCCCTGGCGCGCGGCAACATGAGTCGCCGCACACTATCCCTAATCCCTTCGTCCTGAGCTCGTCGAATGGCTCCGAAGAGTTTTTTAGCGGCGTGCTACGGCTTATAAATCGTAATATTCAGATCCCGTCCCCGCCCGCCTTCCGGACAAGCGCTGATCGCCACTAAACAATCCATCTCCGAGCGAAAGTCGACCATGTCGCCTTCCGGCCGCGGCCGGGTCATCGAGTAGCGCATGCTGCCGGTCTTAGCGTTGATCTCCATGGTCTGGAAAACATTCAGCGGGCTCGGCACGTCTTCTTTAGGCACACCATGGGGTTTCAACGCTTTGGCCAGATTCTCCCAGCAGCCATGTTTCGGGGCGACGACCTTTTTTCTGCCGAGCTTCTTCCACACGCCGCCATAGATTTTAAAAATCTCATCTCCCCATTTCTTGTAGAAGGACGTGCTGCACATGCCTTTTTCCATATCATGCGTGCCTCGATAGGTATCTTTGATAATCGTCTGCATGACGTTGTTGAACTTGGAGATCAACATGTCGCCGGTGGTCACGTAAATTTTTCCCTGATCGACTTTGGTGCGCGCCTGATCGAAACGCTCCTTGACGTTGCGCAGATTGAAAACCGTGTAATCCGCCGTCGAGTGGCCTTGCACGCGAATCACCTGGCCCTTCTTAACGGCGAACGTTGCACCGGTGTTGCTCTTGATTACTGACTCGCTGAGAATTTTCACATCGTCCTCCTCGTGGGTGGGAAATCTTCCGTAAGTTACTTGATCGATGCTCTCCAAAGCAAGAACGAATCGCTCATAGGCAATCGGCATGAGGCAACAGGGAATAGTTCGGATGCGGGCGGGCGCAATGAATTGCGCCCCTACATCGGACAACCGCAGCGATCAAGCATTAACGGTCTTAAGGAGCTCTGACTCATCGCGTCCACCGGACCGGTACACGAAAGGAATTTGTAGGGTGCGCAGCGCGCACCGTGTCTGGATGGTGCGCACGGCGCACCCTACGAGATTCATCTGCTTCTGGCTCCCTAACGATCGCATGCAGGGGCGCGATTTATCGCGCCCGCTCTCTCGTGCGCCAATCGTGAATTGAATAACTAAACTCTGCCACGTATAAGCGAGTAGTCGATCCGAAGGAGGAGCCATGCTGAACGGTTACAAGATCTGCGACGCCGACGCCCATGCGATCATGAGCCCGGCCATGTGGCAGGATTTGCCCGAGGAATTCGTCCACCGCCGCCCGCGCGCCGTGCGCATCATTGACGATAAAGACTTGGGCCGCTGGAACACCGGCTGGCTCATTGAAGGGCGCATGGAGCCGCATGTCTTCGGCCCCGGCTCCCACGCGGCAAACACGCCGGGCATCGTCATGGAAGAACTGGACACAAGATCCAATGTCGACAAGAACCACGGCGCCATTCCGATTGGCTGCCTTGATCTGTCCAAACCCGAAGAACGCATCGCCATGCTCGACAAGAGCGGCATCGACATGCAGTTTCTGATGCCGAGCACGCTCTACGCCAACATCACCGAGGAGCCGGCCTATGAAGCGGCGTTGTATCGCACCTACAACCGCTATATGGGCAAGCAATGCGGCCAGCATTCCAATCGCATTCGATGGGCCGGCCTGATTCCGATGCGCAACGGGCGCCAAGCCTGCGAGGCCATCGAGGAAATGAAAAAACTCGGTGCCGCGGCTGCGGTGGTTTACGGCACCGTCGGCAACCGCATGCTCTGTCATTCCAGCTTCACATCCGTGTGGGACGAGTTCGCCAAGAGCGGCCTGCCGCTGTGCGTGCACATGGGATCGAGCTACATGCCGCTAACCGAGTTATGCGAAAATATTTTGGACTCGAACATGATCAGTAAAGCGCTGCCGGCCAACTTGGCGTTCGTCGCCATCGTCGGCCACGGCATGCTCGACCGTTATCCGCATTTGAAAGTGGGATTTTTGGAATTCGGCGCGGAATGGATCTTCTACATGTCGGGCCGGCTGAAACACTACGCTGTCTTGAACAAGCGGCGCATGCCCAGCAGCAGGGGTCTGCTCCAGCGCGACGTTGAAGATTATTTCAAATCCGGCAGAATTTTCGTCGCCGCCGAAGCCGACGACGAAATGATGACCCAGGAGATGGCGCTGCTCGGTGAAGATCAAATTCTCTTCTCATCCGACTTCCCCCACGACGAAGGCCGCGGCGATGCGATGAAAGAGATACTGGAGCGCCACGACCTCAGCGAAGTCCAGAAGCGCAAGATTCTGTGCGACAACACGCTGCGCTTTTTCGGCCAAGGCTAGAATAATCTGACAAAAGATTGCGGGCGAAACCAGGGTTCGCAAAGTACCAGTGCCGAAAAGCCAGTAGATGCAAGGACTATTCAAAGTCAGCGCAGCGATTTCCGACCTCCTCGCCCTTTGGGAGAGGATCGAGGTGAGGGCACATTGTGGCATGACCCTGTCGCGCATCGAATCGCCCTCACCCTAACCCTCTCCCAGAGGGCGAGGGAACCGGATCGTCTCAGTGCACAAAAAGTGCATCAACGCTAACCGGGCGGCAACTAATGAACTCGATTTTCGCGGATTTCGTATTCCGTGTCGAATCAATGTTGGGTTTTAAGAAGCACACAAGGAGCACCCCCCTTGATCACAAAGATCTTCATAACTTTACTTGTTAGTTTAGCGTTCTTATCTTTCTCATTTCTAAGCGACGCCAAAACCATCCGCGTCGCCATCCCCGGCTACAACATCACCCAGATCGCTTTCTTCACCGCCAAAGATCGTGGCTATTACAAAGACGAAGGTCTCGACGTCGAGCTGATTCAGATGACCGGCACGCTGGCCAACCTCGCGCTCATGACCGGCGAAGTGCCTTTCACCACCGTCCCCGCCGCAGCCATGAGCGCTAACCTGCGCGGCGCCAATCTGCGCGTGCTGTTTTCGACCTGGGAGCGGCCGCTGTTTTGGCTCATGACTAAAACGCCGATCCGCGATGTTAAAGAACTAAAGGGCAAAAGGATGGGCGTGCCGGGGTTGAACTCCGTCGGTTATTTCTTGCTGCGCGAGTATCTCGAAAAGCACGGCATGGAGCCGGGCAAGGACTACACGTTGATCCAAGCCGGCGACAGCGCGCCGCGATTGTTAGCGCTGCAGAACGGCGTGGTCGATGCGACGATCTTGCCGCTGCCGTGGAACATCCAAGCCCAAGGCGCCGGCCTCTATGAAGCGGCGTCCATGGCCAAAAGCGACATCGTCGTGCCCAACGGCAGCATCGTCATCAAAGAAGAGCTGCTGAAGAGCGATCCAATACTCGTCGAGCAGTACGTGCGCGCCACCATGAAAGGCCTACGCTACGCCGCCGAGCGCCGAGCCAGCACGATCCCGATCCTGATGCGCAGTATGAAAATCAAAGAAGACTTGGCAGCCAAAGCCTACGACGCCGCCCGCCCTGCGCTGACGCAAGACGGCACGTTTACCGACGCTTCGCAGAAAAAAGCCGTCGAGTCTGTCCTGCGCATCGCCGGTTTTAAAGAAAGCATGACGCCGGATAAGTTTTTCAATTTCGTCGTAACGAAGAAGGTCGCTACCGAATTACAGGCGAAGGGTTGGAAACCGGGCGCGTGAGGAAAGTATGAATTATGAAGGATGAAAGCGGAAGGGACCATATAATTATCTGGCCCCAATTCATCCTTCCGCTTTCATAATTCATACTTAGTTCCCAAACACCATCGTCAAATACCCCGTCCCATTGCTGCCCTGATAACACAACGACTCGCCCTTCACGTCTTTGCCTAGAGCGCCGCGTAGCATGTAGAGATGCCCGGCGCGGCCTTCAGGGTTCCAAGTCTCGAAATCTTCATCGCTCATATCGAGCAAACGGCCGTGCTGGCCTTTTTCCAGCCAGTCTTTAGCCAACAAATCGATGCGCTCCCCTTGCGGGCAGACATACTCAGGCGGCTTGGAAAAATCGAACGTGTGCGACAAGCCGCCGCTGGCGACGAAGAAAGCCCTGCGCCCGAGTTGGCGCACCGCTTGCGTCATCGCTTCGCCGAACTGGCGGTGCGCTGCGCGCGGGCCGCGCCACCAAATCGAGCATGGCACGAGCGGCGTGCGCCGCGCACCCGAGAGTAAATGGCCCGGTACCCACACCGCGTGCTCCTGCGCAACGCGGTGCATGCGCCGCGTGGGAGTGCCGCTGTGCTGCGCCAGATGCGCAATCAACGCCGCCAACTCCGGATCGCCGGAAAAATCGAACAACTGCGGCTCGACGCCTTCGTAGGACGAATCGCAGCCGTCTCGATGCAGCGCGCCATCGTCGATGAAAAATCCATCGCGCGGCATCCAATGGGTCGATGCCAACACGATTACGTCCGGCTTTAGCTCATCTAAACGCTGACGCACTTGGTCGATGGCGGCTAGGGATTTGTTGCGATGGTCCGCCGGCCGGTGCCGCGCCTCGTACATGGGAATGGTGTGCGGCAGTACCACCCCACCTATGAACCCACCGACCGTTGGCCCTGGCTTTGAATCAACCGGCTCAGGCGCGTGCCCGCAATACTCCCGCACGCACCAATGCGCGAAGTCCACGGTTGCTCCCTGCGCTTCAATCCTGCCGCCGACGTCGAGAGCGATGACCCGAATCACCGGAATTTCTTCGCGACCGAGCACTGAAAACGCTTCCGGCATGACGGCTACGGTATAGACACAATCGTTCTTCTCCGTGATGGTCGCACCATTTTCTTGCCGGCTCATCGTCCGCGGGTAGCCCAACACCTCGATGTCGATGACCACGGCCGGCCGCGCAGCGAAACGCGCCAACGCTGGGGTCCAGGTATGCGTGAGCTGCACGACGGTGCCTCGCTCGTACATGTCATCTACGGTTCGATAAGCCATAACTTTCTCCAATGCGACAATGCGAATCCTAACCGAGGTTTAGCAAACTCATTGCTTTATTGACAGCGTCCTCGCCGCGGGGATAAATACCGATCTGAATCAGACCGGTCGTCAATGAGTAATCAAATACACACGCTCCCAGGGTCCGATAGCGCACGCGCCGGTTACGTCATTCAAGCGCAGAATGTCAGCAAAACCTTCCAAACCCCGGACGAACAAAAAGTCGGCGCGCTGGAAAACATCTCGCTCGACGTCGCCGCCGGTGAGTTTGTCACCGTCGTCGGTCCGAGCGGCTGCGGCAAGTCCACGCTTATCAAATTAATCGCCGGCCTTGTCGTGCCGACTTCTGGGCGTATCATTTATCAAGGGAAAGAAGTGCTGGGCCTCAACACCAAAGTTGGTTACGTGCCGCAGGAGAGCAAGCTCTTTCCCTGGCTGACCGTCGAGGAAAACGTCGCCTTCGGGCTCGACAGCAAAGGTTACTCGGCGAAAGAACGTTCGGAGCGGGTGCAATATTTTATTCGCCTCGCCGGTCTTGTCGGCTTCGAAAAACGCTACCCATCCCAGCTTTCCGGCGGCATGAGTAAGCGCGCGTCGATCGTGCGCGCGCTCGCCTACGACCCGCCGGTGATTTTGATGGATGAGCCGTTCGGTCCACTCGATGCGCAAACGCGCATGATCTTGCAAGACGAATTGCTGAAAATCTGGGAGCAAAAGCGCCAGACCATCGTGTTTGTCACTCATGATCTGGTTGAGGCCGTGGCCCTCGCCGATCGCGTCGTCGTCATGACTCACCGCCCCGGCCAGATCCGCGACGTCATCCAAGTGCCCATGGCGCGACCAAGAAATATTTTTGAGATTCATCGGCAAGATGGTTTTGACGAGGCCCATGCCCGGTTGTGGAATATTTTCCGGCATGAGTTGAATGTGAAAAACGGCGCTGAACGCTAGTCACTCGTAAGAGCAGGAGATGCTTGCACCACGAAGACACGAAGACCACGAAGGACGGAGAAAGAATTTCATGGTGTTTCTTTCCGAACTTCGTGGCCTTCGTGTCCTCGTGGTGAGATCATGAATTTCCAATTGCCATGACCACCGACGCCCAGACAACTCAAGTCGCCAGCACACGCAGCCATCGCCCGGCGTGGCAGCGCGTGCTGATGATTCATGGGATCAGAATCTTTATCGTCGGTGGATTTTTCCTGCTCTGGGAGTACGCCTCGGGTAACTGGATCGAAGCGTTTCTTATCAGCAGCCCGAGCAAAATCTGGGCGGCGTTCGTAAAAGTCTGGCAGTCCGGCGAGCTCGCCACCAACACCTGGGTGACCTTTCAGGAAATCGCCATCGGTTTTCCCATCGGTGCACTGACCGGAATCTGGACCGGCTATATGTTCGGCCGGAGCAAGCTTTTGGCGGATATTTTCGAGCCCATCATCATCGCCCTCTACGGCGTGCCACGCACGGCGCTGGCACCGCTGTTCATTGTCTGGCTGGGCATCGGTATCTGGTCGAAAGTTGGCGTGGTTTTTATCCTGGTTTTCTTTCTCAACTTTTTTAATACCTACGCCGGTATGAAACAGCTCGATCAAGAGTTCGTCGACTTGGCGCGCTTGATGGGCGCCAACCGCTGGCGCCTGTCATTTCGCGTCATCCTGCCGGCGGTGTCGCCCTATATCATCACCGGATTCAAAACGAGTATCCCGTTCTCAGTGATCGGCGCCATCACCGGCGAATTCATCGCCGCCACCGAAGGCTTGGGCTACTACATCCGCGCCGCCGCCGGCGTCTTTCGCACTGCCGACGTGTTTGTCGGCATCGCCGTGTTGATGATAATCGTCATCCTGATGAACAAAGTCGCCGATCTGATCGAACGGCGCGTGCTGCGCTGGCAAACTCAAACCGAAAGCGTTCAGGTACAAGGATAAGGAGGTATCGTTCAATGACGAAAACACTTTGCGCCATGGCTGTCGCCATTCTGGCACTGGGAGCCGCCCATGCCCGCGCTCAGCAGAAAGAAGAGATCACCATCACCACGGCGGTTTCCAATCTCGCCTTTTCGGCGGTATGGGTCGCCGAGCAGTTGAAATATTTCGAGCAAGAAGGCGTGCGCGCCAAAGTTGTCGTCGCCGGCGGTGGCTCACAATGTCAGAGCGCCGTGGTCGGCCGCTCGGCGCAGTATTGCGCGTCGTCATCCGAAGGCTTGATCCTCGCCTACGCCGAAGGTGCACCGCTCATCGCCGTCCAAACGCACAACCGCAACATGACGCTCACCGTCGGCGTGCGCAAAGCCATCGCCGATAAGCTGAAGCTCACGCGCAAAAGCCCGCTGGCCGAGCGCATGGCAGTGGTCAATCACCTGGGCACCATCGGCACCACCGGCCCGGGCGCCGTATCGGAGCAGATCTTTCGCTTCATCGCCAACAAAGTCAAAGCCGATCCGAGCAAACTAAAGTTTGCCGCCCTCGGCGGCAACGAGCTCGTGCCAGCATTGATGAACAATGTCATCGACGGCTTCGCCCAATCGCCGCCGTCGGTGGAGATCACCGAAGCGGCCGGCAAAGGCTACGCGCTGATTCCGTTAGGGTTGGGGGAAATCCCGGAATTCACCGACTACCCGTTTGAAGTTCTAATGGCGCGGCCCGACTACGCCGAAGCCAACCGCGAGACCACCAGTGCGGTGTCACGAGCAATCTCACGCGCCGGCGCGCTCTATCACAGCAAGCCCAATGAATTTAAGGCCGCGTTGCGCGCGCATAAGTTTTCCGACAAAGCGAAATTGGAGGACGACGTCTTCAACCTCGCCTACAGCATGGTCGCCCCAGCCATGCCCAGATGGGGCAACATGACCACCGACGGCTGGAACAAAGTGATCAACTTCGCCCACGGCGCCGGCATGTTGAAAGATCGCTCGAAGATTCCTACGGCTACGGAAGGATTGCTCTGGACCAACAAGTTCGTGGGAAAAGCGCCGTGATCGCGCCTCTCGCGATTCAAGATTACAGATTCCAAATTCCAGATTGAATCCGGAATCCGACGATTTGGAATCTGGAATTCACTGTTCGCTGCTCGCAGCGACCTGCGATCACCGCACGCCCATCGCCGCGAGAAAAGCTTTCAACGAGCCAAACTTTAAATAGGGATTGGTCTTCTTCTGCTCGCCGATGGTAGCTTGGCTGAGCCGCGAGTAATTATGTCCGGGGAAGAGAATCGTTGACTCGGGCAGCGCCGCGAGTTTTTGCGTCAGGCTGTAATACATCTGTTCCGGGTTGCCGCCGGGAAAGTCGACCCGGCCGCAGGCGTCGATGAACATGGTGTCGCCCGACACGACGCGCCCGTCAACGAGAAAACATTGTGATCCCGGCGTGTGGCCGGGTGTGTGCATCAGTTCAATTTCAATCCCGCCGACGTTGATCTTGTCGCCATTATCGCTCTTGATCATGTCCGACGCCGACAAGCCTTTGATGAACTCGGCTTCGGCCTTGTGAACGACGACCTTGGCTTTGCACTTTTCCAATAGCTCTACCGCGCCATCGATCTCCATCCCGGCGAACCCGCCGCCGACATGATCGGGATGCGTGTGCGTCACAAACGCATGGGTGATTTCCATCTCATCTTGTGCAGCAATCTTCAGAATCGTTTCGATTTCCCAAGCCGCATCGACCACCGCAACTTTGCGCGTCTGCGTCGAGCCGACCAGATAAACATAATTCTGCATCGGCCCAATTTCGATCTGCTTGAAATATATCGAAGGATTCATTTTGGAATCTGGAATCTGTAATTTGGAATTCGCTTTCAGCGATCCTTCGCTGAAAGCGACGCGTAACTCACACCCTCGCCATTATCCTTGCTCACCGGCAAGCCCGATTCTTCCCAACCCGCCGCAATCAGTCGCCCGGTTTGATCGCGCATGCCGCCAAAGCCGCCGAGCATATTCGACAGGTCCTGGTAGCCCGCTTCCGCCAGCAGCCCAGCAGCCCGCGCCGAGCGCCCTCCGGCCTGGCAACCGAGAACCAGCTTTTTGTCTTTGGGAAAATTCTTTGCAACCACACTGACAAAATCAGGATTCAACACCATGCCGCGCGCGGGATCGGGAAAGGCGACGGGAATGTTCACGGCGCCGGCCGGATGGCCGTTGTCAAACTCCCGCGGTGTGCGCACGTCGATGTAAATGGCAGTCGTATCGGCTTTGAGGAGATCGTGTGCTTGATGTGGCGTGATATCTTTGAAAGACATTTTGCGTTCTCGTTTGGCGTCTAGAGTCTTGCGTCTAGCGTTGGGTGAATCCGGAAACGCCAGACCACAGACGCTAAACCCTAGACGCCCCGCGCTCTTCGCGCGCCCTACATCCCCATTATATTGTATCCCGCGTCGACGTGAAGCACCTCGCCGGTCACCGCGCTGCCCCAGTCGCTGCACAGGTAAAGCGCCGTCTTGCCGACCTCTTCTGCGTCGATATTACGCTTGAGCGGCGCTTTGTCGGCGACGTGATGCAGCATTGACTTAAAATCTGAAATCCCTGCCGCCGCCAGCGTGCGCAGCGGCCCGGCGGAGATCGCGTTGACGCGAATGCCCTTGGGCCCGAGATCGTGCGCGAGATAGCGCACGCTCGCTTCCAACGCCGCCTTGGCAACACCCATGACGTTGTAATTGGGAATCACTTTTTCCGAGCCCATGTAGGTCAGCGTGATGATCGAGCCATTGCGGCCTTCCATCAACGGCGCCGCACCGCGCGTCAGCGCGACCATCGAGTAGGCGCTCACATCCATGGCCAATTGAAACCCAGCGCGG
This sequence comes from Deltaproteobacteria bacterium, assembly GCA_016874755.1. Classification (NCBI taxonomy): domain Bacteria; kingdom Pseudomonadati; phylum Myxococcota; class Myxococcia; species Deltaproteobacteria bacterium. The sequence continues at coordinate 194,816 of VGTH01000002.1, forward strand.
CTGGTTTGCACGTAAGGATTCGACAAGTCTTCCTTGTTGGCAAAAGCGATGGCGTGAACCAGAATATCCAGGCCGCCCCATTGCTGCTTCAATGCGGCGAAAACCGCATCGACATCGCCATCTTTGGTCACGTCGCACGGCAGAATAATCTTGGAGCCGATGCCTTCGGCCAGCGGCCGAACACGCTTCTCCAAAACCTCGCCGGCAAAAGTAAACGCCAACTCAGCGCCTTCTGCATGAAACGCCTCGGCAATCGCCCACGCGATGCTGCGATCGTTGGCCACACCAAAAATCGCCGCCTTTTCCCCCGACAAAAGTCCCATAGCACCCCCAACCTGATTTTGGATTTTAGATTTTCGATTTTGGATTATCGGAGGGGTTGTCCTTTCCCTCCAAATTACTTGAAATCCCGCGGGCGCCTCGACCTAGAAGAGTAACGGCTGCTTTGTGCGGACAATCCAAAATCGAAAATCCAAAATTATTTCTTAATCCGCAGTCCACGCTGCCAAAGATACTCGGCCTCGCCAGTCTGCTTGGCAATCCAACGCGAAAGCACAAAAAACAGATCACTCAAACGGTTCACGTATTTGATAACGTCGGGGTTGATTTCTTCCGTGTTGGCTAGGCGCAAGATCTCCCGCTCGGCCCGCCGGCATACTGTCCGACACTGGTGCAGATATGCGCCGATGCGTCCGCCTCCCGGCAAGATGAATGATTTCAGAGGTTCGAGGTCTTTCTGGCACTGGTCCATCCATTTTTCCAAGCGCGCGACCTGTTTGCCGCCGACACGGTACATTCCTTCACGAAAGAACTCCGGAGGTGTCGCTAGCTCGCTGCCTAAATCAAACAATTCGTCTTGGACCTGGCGCAGGACTTCGTCGAGAAATCGATGCGCCTTGCCGTCCGTCAGTTTTTCTTCGTTAAAAACCCGCGCCAACCCGACGATCGAATTTAACTCATCAATCGTACCATAGGCTTCGATGCGCAACGAATCCTTTGGCACCCGCTTGCCGCCGACTAAAGCCGTTTCGCCTTTGTCGCCGGTGCGTGTGTAGACCTTGGTGATGCGAACGGCCATAGCAATTGAAAATAGATAGTGGAAAATTGAAAATTATCGGAGGCTGCCGTTTTCAATTTTCCATTTTCAATTATCCACTAGCTTTTGATCGGCTTTGCCAGAACAAATAAACCGGGATTCCCAGACAGACGATAATCAAACCGATGAGAGATTCCTTCGGTTTCTGGGTTACCGAGCCCCAGACGATCCATAAGTGAATCAGCACGAAGAGCAATGGTACGACCGGGTAGCCCCACAGGCGGTAGGGCCGTTTGAGATTGGGCATCTTGTAGCGCAGCACGATCACGGAACCGACCGTAAAAGCGGAAAATAGCGTGATCACCACGCTCACGTAAGTAAACAGCGTGCCCCAAGTGTTGGTGAGAATTAGCAGGCAACTCCACACGGCTTGCAGCAGGATCGCTTTCGTCGGCGTGCCGAAATTAGGATGAACATAGGTAAGGCCGCGGAAGAACACACCGTCCTTGGCCATGGCGTAGTAAATCCGCGGCCCGATCATCGTCACGACATTGAGCGCGCCCAAGATCGAGATTGTGATAATCGCAGTTATCAAAGCGGACGTTTTGTAGCCAAAGAGCGCTGTGGTGGCGACCTCGGACATGCGCAGCGCGCCTTTCATCTCTGTGACCCGCACGGCGTAAATATAGACCGCATTGATCGCCAGATAGAGCACGATGACCAGCACTACACCGTAAAACAATGCGCGTGGTAGATTTCTTTCGGGATCTTCCACCTCACCGGCAATGTAAGTGACCGCGTTCCATCCGGAATAGGCGAAGATTACCGGTATGAATGCCGCGCCAAATACGCTGGGGTTGCCGATTTTCTCCCAATCGAAGAGCGGCGTGAAATGGCTGCTGTTACCGTTGCCGAGCAACAAACCGAAGACGATGATTCCCAGAAGCGCGCCAATCTTGAAGACCGTCAGAATATTCTGCGCGGTGGTCCCTTGTTTCACGCCAAGACAGTGCAATCCTGAGATGATCAAGACGACGGCCATCGAGAACAGCGTTCCAGCGGTTGCACTGATCGGGACCACCGGCAGCGGAATTGAAAACAGCACCTCTTTCGAATCCAGCACCGGAATAAAGAACGCAACGAAGCCGCTTAAAATCACCGAGAGAAAAGCAATGGCGCCGGAGAACGTGACAAGAAACGAAGACCAGCCGGAGAGAAAGCCCATGACTTTGCCATAGGCCTCGCGAATGTAGATATAGTCGCCGCCAGCGTAGGGCAGGCTCGCCGCCAGCTCAGCGCACGTGAGCGCGCCGGCGAGGGCGAGAAACCCGCCAAAGAGCCACACGAGCAGGACACCGCCGGGTGTTGGCAAAGTTTCGGCGATTGCGCCGGTGGAAATAAAAATCCCCGTGCCGATCATATCGCCGGCAATCAACATCACCGCCGAAAACAAGCCAATCTGCCGCTTCAGTTCGGTTTGCGCCATAGCGACTAGGAATACAGGGAATTGACTGAACAGGCAAATATTTTCCTAAAGCGAATCCCGCCGAGACTGGGAACAACCGGCAGCGAAATGTTACGCTTACGGCACGATTTCGGTGCAGGAGGTCTCCAATGAAGTTCCTGTTCTTAGCGATCACGACGCTGCTGTTGCCGCTGCCCAGCAGCGGCCAAGATGCGGTGAAGCGCGATCAGCACCAGATGCATCGGCTGCACAACGACCCCAAGGCTTATATGAAAGCCTTGGAGGATCCGAAGCGCGACGAATACCAGAAGCCGCACGAAGTTTTGACCGCGTTGAACATCAAGCCGGGCGAAGTCATCGCCGATATCGGCGCCGGCACGGGTTATTTCACTTTCCGCCTGGCGCACCACGTCGGCGACAAGGGTAAAGTCTACGCCATCGACGTCAGCCCCGACATGATTAAACATATCAATCGGCGTATCCGCGACACCAAAGCAAACAACGTGACGACGATTCTCGCCGAACCGGACGACCCGTTGTTACCCGATCACTCGGTGAATCGCTTTTTTATTTGCGACGTCTGGCATCACGTCGATGATCAAAAGAAATATCTCGCGCTCATGAAAAAGACGCTGAAACCCGACGGTGAAGTGGTGATGATCGACTTTCACAAGAAAGAATTGCCCTTCGGCCCGCCCATGCAAATGAAAATCGCCCGCGAAGATCTGATCAAGCAATTGGAAGGCAACGGCTTCAAACTAGCCAAGGAACATACTTTCTTGCCACATCAATATTTCCTCGTGTTCACACCGAAGTAAGACGGGCTCGGATATTTCTCGCGCAAAGACGCAAAGGACGCCAAGATTAAAGAGTCTTTCCTTTGCGTGCTTTGCGCCGTTGCGCGAGGCGTTCCGATTCCTATTTTCCTCCGCAAGCGTAAAACACCAACGCGTTGCGATACAAAATCGCGTCCTTGGCTTCCTCCGACAATTCCGCGCTCTCCGTCAACTCGGCCAACTCGTGCTTGCACGTCTGCGCATTTACCTCGTGGGGAAAATCGCTCGAATACATGAACGGCTCGCTGCCGATCATCTCGACGGCCTTGGCGATCAACGGCTCGCCGCCTTCGCAGCCGATAAAAATCCGCCGCGCTTTGACGTGACGAACGATATAGTCGCTAACCCGTTCACCTTTTCGCAATTTTAGATAGGCGCCGCGGAGATCGCGCATGACGTGCGTTTCGTAGGATCGGTCAAATCGTTCGAGGCAAAACAAAAACCACGCCACGCCGCCTTCGAGAAAACCGAACTCGATCTTGGAATATCTTTCGAGCACGCCATTGAAGACAATCGACGCCAGCGAAATCATCTGCCCCAGCGGATGGCCGATGGCGTGCACCGCGGCGTAGGGATCGAGCCCGTCCATGCCCATGCGGCCGTGCACGCCGCCGTGGATGGCGATACAGCAGCCCAACTCGTTGGCGACTTCGTAAATCGGAAAATAGGTCGGCGTGCCGAGCGGCGGCGCATGTAAACTGTTGGAAGGAATCACTGCGCCACACAATCCTAACTGTGTCACCGCGCGCCGCAGCTCCTCCGCCGCAGCTTGGGGACTCAAAACCGCCTGCGGCAGGAGCGCCAAGCCGTGAAAGCGTGAATTGAACTTGACGTAAGTCTCAGAGAGCCAATCGTTGTACGCCCGCGTCGCGTCCACCGCCCAATCGAGATTGACGATATTCGCCGAGGCCACGCCGGCGGTGGGATAGAGCACCGTCGCTTCGACGCCGACTTCGTCCAGGAATGCCAACCACTCTCTTGGTCCGACTTTGCGATTGAACGCGCCGGGCGGCATGTCGACCAGATGTCCGGCATGCAAATGATCGAAGGGCGGGAACGGGTTAAAAGGCTGTTCCTTGGCTTTGTCGCGGTACGCCTGTGGCATACGCGCAATGATCGCGGCGGCATCTTCGGCGACATGGCCGTCGGCATCGATGATTCTTCTTCTCGCCATGGTGAGTCTTCCTTTCGAGTGGAACCCTCTGTGCAGATAAACCTTGCTTATTTCAATTCACACGTCGTATACAACCATCATCGCACGGAGGTCCAACATGAAAATCATGGTCGTCGGCAGCAGCGGCTACATCGGCCGTCATGTCGTAAAGGGGATGTCTTCGCAAGGCGCAGAGGTGGTTGCTTTCGATGTCGTCCCCGCACCGCCGGCATGGCAAGTCGCCGGCGTCCCGTTCATCCAGGGCAACATGACCAACTTGGAAGAGGTCATGGCCGCAGTCGTCGACCACAACGTCCGGCGCATCGTCGCACTGGGCTACTACATGACGCCGCTGCTCCAGCCGGAATGCCGCGATTTGATGAACGCCGCGCGCATCAACATCGTCGGCGTGACCAATATTTTTGAAGCGGCACGGCTCGCAAAGCTCGATCGGGTTATTTTCGCCAGCACCGTTGGTATCTTCGGCTATCAGGACGTCTACGGACCAGAGCCGATCGACGAAAACACCGAGCCGCGCGGGACCAAAAGCCTCTATGGACTGATGAAGCTCGTCAACAACGGCCTCTCCGAGCGCTACAACAAAACCTGCGGCACGAGAATCGTCAAAGTCCATTCCGCCGCCGTCATCGGCCCCGGCAACACCGCGTTCTCCAAGCGCATGATCCAAGACCCCGCCCTCGGCAAACCCGGCTTCGGCAACTGGCCATCCGCCGGTCCGCGCAACATCGTCGGCGTCAACGACATCGCCCAGCTCTACGCAAAGATAACGTTAGCGAAAGAAGTGAAGCACGACACCTACATGGGCACCGGCCCAACACCGACCGGCAAGGAGCTCGCAGGGTTAGTAAAAAAATATCTGCCGGAAGCGGAGATCACCTTTGACGAAAAAGTCCGTATTCCGGCGTGGAGATTTGATAACTCTAGAGCAGTGAAGGAGTTTGGTTGGCAGATACAATCGGTGGAGGAAATGGTTGTTGATGAGATCAACGGCACGAGAACGGCAGCCAGCTTGCCACTTGTCTCGTAAGAAGTTCGTAGGGTGCGCCGTGCGCACCGTTCGGAATCGGCGCGCACGGCGCACCCTACAAGCACCGCGTTATTCACACATCGAGCTCTGTCCCAACACCAAGCTTTTTTGCCTTCTGGCACACCCAAGCCGCGGTAGCCACATCAAGTATTCCGTACGCCGGATTCATGCCGATCCAAATTTCTTCCGCGCTCATTCTCGTCTTTACCCTGCCCGCGACGACATCCCCTAACTCCGTCGAAAAATCCGCCTCGTTCATTTTGCCAGAGCGCACCAATTCCACCAAATCTTGATAGGGCGGCACGTGCGTAAGAATGCCATCATTATAGGTCGTAATGATTTTGCTCTTTACATAGGTCGCCTGATCGATCTCTTCCGGAGAATTGGCGAGGATCGTGCAGCCCGGCGATATCCAGTCGCCTTTCATCACTGGCTGCAAAGCTTTCGTTCCTGTCGTCACGATCTCGGCGCCACGGATTGCGGTTTCGGCATTGGCGACTTCACGAACCGTCACGTTGCCTCCTAAGCGCGCTTGCAGATAAGCGACCACTTCGGCGCGATGCGGCGGCGTCGGACTCCAGACGCGCAAATCGCGGATCGGCCGCACTGCGCAGACCGCTTCTGCAGCCCAGCGGGCCAGGCGGCCGGAACCGATCAACGCCAAGTTCGACGCGTTCGGCAGTGCCAAATATTTTGCCATAACGCCGCAGGGCGCCGTGCTCCGCACGGCGTGCACGAGATGATCGGAGATCAGCGCTTTCAGCTCCATGGTATCCCAGTCGAACAACACCAACAGGACACCGCCGCCTCGGCGCCGCAACGAGGCACCAAGCCGCACGCCGTAGCCTAGCTCTTCGATGGCGCCAGGAATGATGCGCAGGTCGCGCGTCCACGGGCGGCCTTTGCCCATGCTGTCCTTTTCGAGCGGCGGATGGAGCACCCGCACGCGCGGCGCGACCACCGATTGACCGTTGCCGACGCGGCGAAAGGCTTCTTCGATGGCAGGCACAACGTCGGTCATGCGGATATCGAGTCGTTCCGTATCGGCATAGGACAGGTAGAGCATGAAACGTTATTTACGACGTAAGTCGATCGAGTCGCAACCCTGGGCTACACCGCCTTGAGCGAGGGAACCACAACGCTAGACTCTAAACGCTTAGCCGTCCTCGGTTGCAATAACCGCGAAATTTTATAGAAATGACGAGATTATGGATTGGCAGGACCCAGTCGATTTTGAAGCCGGCAATCACGGCAACAAGCCTTTTTCGATTCGCATCCCCTCACTCGTCGTCACCCGCGGCAAAAACGACCGGTTGAATTTCTTGACCGCCATGTGGTTCACGCCCACCGGCGCTGAGCCTTCGCGCATGGTGGTGGCGATTCAAAAGAAAACTCTCACCTATGACTACATGATGGAGCGCGGCGAGTTCGTCATGACCGCGCCGACCGACAAAATGATGGACGTAGTCGTCTTCGCCGGCTACATTTCTGGCCACGACGTGGATAAATGGAAAGCCGCAGGGCTCACCGCGGTGCAGCCGTCGAAAGTTTCCGTGCCGCTCATCGGCGAAGGCATCGGCAACGTTGAGTATAAGATCATCAATCAAATCCCTTTTGACGACGACATGGACCTTTTTGTCGGCCAAGTGTTGGCCACGCATATTCGGAAGGGTGTCATGGAAGGTGAGCTCTATCGCGCCGACTCCGACCCGCTGCCATTGCTGTACATGGGCACGCGCTATGAGAACGGCGAGTCCACCGGCAAATACTATGCGCACATGAGAGACATCGATAAAGCCAACTATGATTCGCCGCTATTGAAAGAATATCTCGCGCGGCCGAGGCGGCGGGCGGGTAAAGCACAATGAGAACCAGCAAAACTCCCGTATCGGAACTATTCACCACGAAGGACACGAAGAACACGAAGGAAAGAAAAGTTTCTAATTTTCTTTATCCGAACTTCCTGTCCTTCGTGGTGAGAAAGTATCAGATCGCAATCTGCGTGCTTGCCGCACTGGCGGTGAGCGTGAGCGTTGTGACCGCGCGCGCCCAAGAGCGTGAGAAAATCCGTGTCAGCACGCTCTTCGTCGGCTCCTCACTGATTCCGTTTTGGATCGGCCGTGAGCAGGGCATCTTCGCCAAGCATGGCATCGACGTCGAACTAATCTGGATGCAATCGAATCTCTCGACGGCCGCGCTGCTCGCCGGCGAAGTCGATACCGCTTTCGGCACGCCGCAGTCGCTGTTCGCCGCGCTGACCGCAAAAAATCCGCCGCCGCTCACGACCATCGCCGCCTGGGGCTCGGCCTCGGAACACTGGCTTGTCGTGAACCCATCGATCAAGACCGGCAAAGATTTGGAAGGCAAAACCATCGGCGTCAGCCGACCGCGCTCCGCGGATCATGGCTACACGACGGTGATTCTCGAGCGCATGGGTGTCGATCCTAAAAAAATTACCTGGCTTTCCACCGGCGGCCAGGCGCAACGAGTGCTCGCCGTTGAAGCCGGCACGACCATGGGCAGCTCGTTTAACCGTTATTACACGCTGCAACTCAAGCGCAAAGGCTTCCGCGATCTCGCCAAGCTCGAACGCCCCGACTATCCGTTTCCGCCGTCGATCTTTGTTGCCAAGAAAGACACCCTTCAAAGCAAACGACGCGCGTTCAAATCGCTCCTCACCGCGATGATGGAAGCCTCGGAGCGGCAAAAGGCCAACAAAGAGCTTTCGCTGCAGCTCATTCGGAAACATCTACGCATACAAAATCCCGAAGTGGTCGAAGCCGCGTACGAGGACGGCGTGACCTTAAGCTATCCTTACTTCACCGAGCGGCAGTTCAAGATTTCCATCGAGCTGTTGGAAAAAAGCATGGAGCAGCCGGTGCAGCTCACCTACAAGCAAGTGATCGATCACAGCATCCTCGACGAGATTAATCGGCCCGGCATGAACCGGCCCAACTGAAGCAGTTTAACAGCCTTTTCCGCCGTGCCGTAGAAGCCGTTTTACCGAGTGGAGAAAAATCTATGAGATCATTGGTCAAGTGCTTCGCCAGTGCCGCGATCGTTCTGGCAGCCTTCTTCGGCGCAGATTATGCGCGGGCTCAGTCTAACGAAGAGCTGTGGCGCGCGCTGGAAAAACTGCCGGCCGCCGAGCGCGAGAAAAAACTCGTTGAGGGCGCAAAAAAAGAAGGCGAGATGGTGTGGTACACCAACTCGGGTATCGAGAACGCGACACGCTACATCCAGGCCTTCAGAAAAAAATACCCGTTCATCAATGCCAACTTCTGGCGTTCGAAAACTCGTCAGGTTACCCAGCGCGTGGTTTCTGAAGCCAACGCCGGCAAGCATTTGGTCGACGTCATCAAGCCGTCCACCGATCTCTTGCCGATTTTCCTAGAAAAAAATCTGATTGCCAAATATGACACGCCGATGCGTGCGATCTACCCAGCGCACGCCAAATCGGCTTTCTACACGAACATGAACTATGCGTTTCGCGTGTTTGCTTTCAACCCGCGCAAAGTCAGCTTAAAAGACGTCGCCAAGAGCTGGGAAGATTTGCTTCATCCGAGATGGAAAAGCGAAATTCTGTTCGATGAATCTTCGCTCGAAGAAGTGATGGCGCTGCTCGCCGCGTGGGGCAAAGAGAAGACGGTGAACTATCTGAACAAACTGAGCCAACAGCAGCTATTGATTCGCGTCGGGCGCGACACGACGACGCAGATGATGATGGTCGGCGAAGCGCAAATGGCAGTGACGACTTACGGGTATAACAACGAGAGCCTGCGCGCGACCAACGCGCCCGTTGATTGGGTCGCTCAAGATTTGATCCCGACGCTGATCTATCCGCTGACGCTGGCGCGCAACGCGCCCCATCCGCACGCCGCCGCGCTGTTTTACGATTATTTGATTTCCGAAGAGGGCCAACGCTTGATCGCCCGCGAAGGCCGCGTGGTCGCCCATCCCAAAGTGGAACCGGTCTATCCCCGCATGAAAGAGTTGCAGAGTCTCTTGGGCACGCCGCGCATCCAGCTCAACACGCTGGAACAAAACGCCAAGCTGCTCAAAGACGGTGTGCAAATACTCGACGAAGTCGTGCTAAAACGTAAATCCGGACATTAAGTGGAGCATCCCATGTTTCAAGCCGAAACCCTCGACCATGTCGCTTTTCCCGTGCGCGACCTGCCGCGCTCGGAAAAATTCTATCTCGAAACCGTCGGCCTGACGTTCATGACCCAGCGCAAAAACGCCGACGGCTCGCCGCGCCACACATACATGAAAGCCGGCGAAAACATTGTCGGCCTGACGCTGCCCGGCGTTGCCGTGCCGGCGTCGCCGAGCGGCGCGCCGCGCTACGCGATCGCTCTGCCTGATGAAGCGAGTTTCGACGCGGCGGTGAAACGGATTCAAGCCAGCGGCGTGAAGTGCTTCGAGGTCGAAACTCACGGCTCGGACACGCCTTTTTTAAAAGCCTTCCAGTTCATCGACCCCGACGACAACCAGATCGAGCTGTGCATTCGCCGCGTACCGTTGGCGGTAAAAGACGGCATCAGCCACGTCATCTTTGAAACGTCGAACCTCGAGCGCGCAAGTAAATTTTACACCGAAGGATTGGGATTGAAGTTCGTCGGTGAAGTGCGCGGTGAGACGCTTTTCGAATTTCAGAACGGCCAGATGGTCGGCGTCAAAGAAGTCAAAGAATTGGCCGAGCGCACCAAGAAAAAAGGCCGCGCCTGCCACGTCGCCTTCAACGTCAGTCAGGAAGACTACGACATTATGTTAGAACGGATTCCGGCGCTCGGCGGCAAGTCGCTCGGCGACTTCCGCGCGACGGATGGGCTACGGCCAGAGGGAGAACGGAGCATTTACTTCTTCGACCCCGACACCAACTATCTGCAGATCACCGCGCTTGGCGCCGAAGATGTGCCGATGATTTCCGACGAAGAAAAGTGGAAGCTCACCATTGCCAATCGCCAGCAACAGGGCAAAGGTATTTCGAGCTTCGACAAAGGCGTGAAGATTCAGAAATAGACTTTCACCACGGAGGACACGGAGAACACGGAGATTTGGGAACGTAATTTTCCGACCTCCGTGCCCTCCGTGTCCTCCGTGGTGAAAAAGGAACCTCGTGGCACTAGAAAAACCGATCATCCCCACTTTCTCGATGGCCGAACGCGACCGGCGCTGGGCGCTGCTGCGCACCGCAATGAAGAAGGCCGACCTCGACGCACTCATTTGCCTGCCCCACGAAGGTCACTGGGACCAATTTGGCTGCGATACGCGCTACATCACCCAGATCGGCGGCACGCAGACCGAGTGCGGCTGCGTCCTGCCGCTCGAAGGTGAAGTGACCGCAGTCGTCCGCGGCGAAAATGAAATCGAATGGTGGGGGCTGGCGCAGGACTGGGTCAAAGACATCCGCCCGTCGCGCCGCTCCTACGGCGAGCCGGTGATCGAGCGTTTGAAAGAAGTCCGCGCCACGCGCGTAGGCGTGGTCGCTCTCTCTGGAATGGTGCGCGCACCGGAAGGCGTCGTGCCTTGGGGGACGTTTGAGAAGATCCGCACCGCGCTGCCCAATGTCAAATTCGAGAACGGCACCGATGTCATGCAGCAAGTGCGCGCGGTGAAAAGCGCTGAAGAAGTCGCGTTCATCGAGAAAGCTGCCGAAATCATCGGCCATGCCAATGAAGTGTTGCTCCAGCACGCCAAAGTCGGCGTCGGCGAACATGAACTGATCGCCGAGATGCTGCGAGAGATTGTGCGCCGCGGCGGCGAGCCAATCACCATGATGCTGTTCGGCACCGGCGGACCTGAAGTCCCTTGGGCGCAGCGCGTCTTTACGACGAGAAAGCTTAAACCAGACGACTTGATCAACACCGAGGTCGAAGGCAAATACGCCGGCTACATCGCCCAGGCGCTGCAGCCGGTTGTGCTCGGTCCAAGACCGAAAGATTTAGAAAAAATCTTCGACGCCACCAAAGTGATCTTCGACCGTATGCTGAAGTTCCTGAAGCCCGGCATCACCTTCGGCGCCGTCGCCAAATTTTACCAAGACGAAGTCGCCGCCGCCGGCTACGAACCCGACGGCGCCCTCTTGCACGGCCGCGGCCTCGGCGAAGACGCCCCGATGCTCTGGGGCGCACGCAAAGACTTTCCCGAAAAAGACCAACTCATCAAAGAAGGCCACGTCTTTATTCTCAAGCCCGCCTGCAAACAAGGCTTCATGCGCGACTCCATCCGTGCCGGCGACACCGTCGCCGTCGAAGCTCGCGGGGCGAGAAGACTGGGCAAGCGAGAATTGTTCTTCGCCTCAGTGTAGCTTTCACCAACGCAATCTTGTCTCTTCCCCCTTGACGGGGGAAGTTTAGGATAGGAGTGCCGCGCAGCGCAATCACCCCCTTCCTCATTCCTTCCCCGCAAGGGGGAAGGAGGCAGGAGGTAACTGCGATACAACTTTGTTTCACGCACTTCCGCTTGCCGCTACCTTTCAGGACATATTATAAAGATTACCGGCATTCTCATTTGGAGGTTTCCCATGAGCGATGAAAACATCAACCCCGATGCGCCGCTGCACATTCGTGGCTTGAACCATCTCACTATTCCCGTCAAAGACCGCTACCGTGCGGCGCGCTTTTATATTGTTGCCTTGGGCGCCGAGGCGCACCATGAGTCGGCGCCCGATCGCGTCGCCAAGGGTTTGGCGCGCTCGCTGCAGTTTGGCATCCGCATGGCGGCGAATTTTGAGATTGATCTTTTCGAGCAGGACTTCGGCCAGCCCGATTGGAACCAGTCCCATCCACACTTGGCGCTCGACACTTCCGCCGAAGATCTCGATAAATGGGTGGATCATTTCAAGAAGTGGAAAATTCCCTTCGTCGGTCCGATGACTCGCTCGGGCACCAAAGGCGCAGAAATTTATTTCAACGACCCGGACGGGAATCATTTAGAAGTGCACTGCTCTGACGTCCCCGACGCGATCCGCTCGAAATACGCCGTCGGCCCCTACGACAAGAGCCTGTGCGTGCACAAACAGGAATGGCCGCCGAAGGAAGTGGCGGACGAAGCGGAAAAACTTTTCCAAGCCTCGGTGGCGCGCATGCGATCGCGCAGAAAACCGCATTAGATCTTCCTCACCACGAAGACGCGAAGAGCACGAAGGAAAGAAAAGAAATATATTTCCGAACTTCGTGTCCTTCGTGCCTTCGTGGTGAAATAGTTGCGCCGCCGTTACACAAATCCATCACTCTAAAGGTACTTTCCATGCCAGAGCTATACCCTTATCCCCGTTTCTCTCTCGCCGAACGCGATCGCCGCTGGAAGGCGGTGCGCGAAAAAATGGCGGCGCAAAATATCGACGTCATCGTCACGCCGCAGAACACCGGCCACTCGATGGACTTCCAGGCCAACACCCGCTACCTGACCCACTGCGGGGGCGGCGGCGATGCCGATATCGCGGCGGTGTTTCCGTTGCATGGCGACGTGACGGCAATTGCGACTTCGGCGAATCCGCGTTGGACCGTCACCCAAGAGTGGACCACCGACGTACGCGAGGCGCGGAGAGAATACGGCAAGATCATCGTTCAACGATTGAAAGAGTTGGCCGTTGATCATGGCCGTATTGGCATAACGGGCTTGGGCGAAGTCGAAGGCACGCGCACGCCGGAGGGCACGATCCTGCACGGCACGTGGCAGAGGATTCGCGACGCCTTTCCCAACGCGACCCTGGTCGACGCCACGCCGATCCTTGTCGAGGTGCGCTACACCAAGAGCCAGGAAGAGATCGATGTTCTGACGCGGTCCATGGAGATCGTCGAAGAAGGCTACAAAGCCGAAATCGAAGCTGCCAAGCCCGGCGCGCGCGATTGGGACGTTTGGGCGGCGGCGCAGTACGCGATGATGCGCAACGGCTCGGAAATGCCGGTGCATTGTAACTGGATCTCCGGCAAGAACGTCGTGCGGACACTAACGCGGCCGAGCATGCGCCTGCTTGAATACGGCGATCTGATCATCAATGAGCTTGAAGCCAACTGGTGCGGCTACCGCTCCCAGGGCGTGCAGCCGGTGTTTGTCGGCACCGCCGATCCGGTGCATCAAGAGCTGATCAAAGTGCAGCGGGAAATTTTCAACCGGCTCATCGAAAATCTTAAGCCTGGCGTTACTGTGAAAGAACTGGCCGAGCTGACAATCAAAACCGCGGAATCGGCGGCGCCGAGGTCTGGCCCGGCGGCGGGCGCGCGCGGCGACCTGAACATGCACGGCCGCGGCGCCGGTGACGACGGCCCGATCATCACGGCCCACGCCAAAAGCCCCAAGCAGCTCGGCGTGCAACTTCAAGAGAACATGGTTTTTATCTTCAAGCCGTCGGCGGTCGCTGCCGATGGCAAATCGCTCAGCACCTGGGGCGACACGGTGGTGATCACGAAAAACGGCGGCCGTCGCCTCGGCAAACGACCGCATGATCTGGCTGTGTCGGGAGGGTAGGAATTTCGGATTGCCTCGCGCAGAGGCGCTGAGCACGCAGAGCTAAGATTCTTTTTTACTCTGCGGTCTCTGCGCCTCTGCGCGAGATAATCTTTTCATCACTCTCACTTCCAGCGCCGCTTTACGTGCAGAAGCACCAGCCCCAACGAAATGATCACTGCTCCCCACGCAAACCAATCGCCAAGCCGCACGTAGTAGCTTTCACCGGTTAGGATTTCCACGTCGCTTTTCATCACCGCGCCGGTGAACATCGGCAGCGTTTGGACCAACTCACCCTTTGCGTTCACCAGCGAAGTCACGCCCGTGTTGGTGACGCGCAGCAGGCTGCGCCGGGTTTCGATGGCGCGCGATTGCGCCAGGCGCAAATGCTGCCACGGTCCGACCGATTTGCCGTACCACGCGTCGTTGGTGACGTTGACCAGCAGGTTGGCGCGGGTCAGACCGACGAACTGGCGCGACAGCTCGGGCATCAAGTCTTCATAACAAATTAGCGGGGCGGCGCGGATGGCGCGCCCGGCGGGAAACGTAATTGGCCCAGCGCCGGGCGTGAAGCCGTCGGCAAAAGGCATCGCCGGCAACAACGAGAGTATCTTTGCGAACGGCAAATACTCGCCGAACGCCAACAGCACCTGTTTGTGATAGCGGCTCAGAACCTTGCCGCGCGCGTCGGTGAAAAACGCTGTGTTGAACGCTTTGAAGTTGCCCTGTTCAGGCCTGCCGCTATAACTCTTGGCGCCGAAGATAAAAAAAGCTCGCTCGGCTTTGAACTCCGGCAAGAACTCCGCGGGCAAAGTTTGCAGATCGTCCGGCAGCAATGCTTCGATGGAGGACTCGGGCCAAACGATGAGTGGCGCGGCGTCGAGCTGTTTGGTCAATTCTAAATGCTTTTGCAGATTCTTCTGCGCCAGCACTGGATTCCATTTCATGTCGATGTCGACGTTGCCCTGCACCGAACCGACCGTAAGCTTGCGCGCGCCGGCCATCTCCGCGCCGACGCTTTGCAGGCGTAGCACGCCGTAGATGACCGACAACACGGCGAAAAGTCCCGCGTAGGCGACCGGCCACCAGCGCGCACTGCGCTCCGCCGGTGGAGCAAAGGCCGCACCGTAGAGCGCGGCGTTGAACCACATCACCACAAAGCCCGTGCCATAGGGTCCGACGAGATCGGCGGTTTGGATCAGCGACAAAAACGCAACCTGTGAGTTGGCCAGGTACCAAGGGAACAAGTATGGAAACAGAAATTCCAACGCGACCCAAAAAAGCGCCGGGTAGATGCGCAGCGGACCATAGCCGATCGTCCTGATCATGAGCGCGAATAGCGCCTGCGCAATACCCTGTAGCACGGCGTAGAGAATAAAGACCAAAACACTGACCGCCCACGGAAAGCCGCCAAACACGCTGATCGTATAAGTGAGCCAATGAAAGCCGATTAAATGCGCCAGTGTGCCCATGAGCCAGCCGGCGAAAATTGCGTGCCGTGTTGTTTGAGCTCGATCGAGGCACCAAAACAGCGGCAAAAAGGCGAACCAAGCGGTCGGAAACAAACGCGGCTCAAGATACGGCAATGCCAGCAGGATGGCGCTCGACAAAGCGCCCAAAAAAATTATTGACATCAAAAAATTTTAACTATAAACGAAACTTAATCCAAACATCTGCGGGTAGTTCCTTGGCAGAATAGCATGTTCCCCGTGACGAAGCCCAGAAAAGCTGCGTTTACGGTGGAGGTTGTTTCGTCTTCATCCACCAGGGAGACCGAAATCACGGGAGGAAAGCATGCGAAAGTGGCGCGGCTTTGCAAAATATCTTGGCGCGTGGCTGTTAACGCTGCTGAGCGCCGGTGTGACATTCGCCGCGGACACGCCGTTCCCGCACGAGTGGGAGCGCTTTCTCAAAGAGAAAGTTTCCTTCGGCGGCTTCATTGAAAACACCACTGGCCTGTCGGTGAGCCACGGCAGCCGCTTCTTCAACACCTCGAACCGGTTCATCATGAACCGTCTCACGCTCCAACCGGAAGTCAACGTCGAATTCACCGACTGGGCTAAGCTGTTTATCTCCTGGCGCTTCGTCAAAGAACCGCGCTACAACGCCGAGGCCAAGAGCCGCCGCGTCGCCGTCAATCCCAAGCCCGTTGAACCGCTCGACAACATTTTCTACGACGAAGATAGCCCGAAGCCTTGGGAAGCGGTGCTCGATCTGAAACCGACCGACCGCTTGAAAATTCGTTTGGGTCGGCAATTTATTTCCTGGGGCGAAACCGATGGCTTGCGGCTGCTGGATGTCATCAATCCCCAGGATGGCACCTTTGCGCCGCCGCTAGCGCCCAATCTCTTCGACCTCGACGAAACCCGCATTCCGTCCTGGGGCGTGCGCATGAGCTACACGATTCGCCCCGTGAGCAATACAATTTTGGAATTCGTCGCGATCCCCGGTTGGTGGGACGAAGCCAAACAGCGCGTCGATGAAGTGCTGGGCCGCAACGACATTGCCAGCGAGACGGTGCGCTATGGCCGCTGGTCATCGTATCCGGAAACGCGACTGCCGGCGGCGCTGGGCGGTGTCGGACGGTTTTATGCCAATCCTTTCCCGGGAGCACCTGTGGTGGTCCCGACCGTCAGCCGTGAGCTCCCAGACGCCGGCGATGCCTGGAAGATTGGCGCGCGATTCACTCACAGCATCGGCGCGCTGAACTTCGGCTTGGGTTACATCTGGGGCTACAATCCCCAGGGCGGCGACATGGTATTCAAACGGACGGGCAAGCGCTGCCTGGTGGGCGGCGGGCCGCCGCCATGCGCCGGTCCCACGACTGCGCTCATCTCGCTGGTCAACGATCGCACCAGCATCTTTGCCGGCCACTTCAACTATACTCTAGGCAATGTTGCCGGTGTGCCGGTCAACACGGCACTGCGCGGCGAGCTGGCGTTCTATCCGCAGCAGCCCTACAATATTTCAGAATTTCCCGGACGCAACTGGCGACACGATTGGCCCCAATAACTGGCAGCGCATTCAGGGGATGGTCGGCGAGAATTTCTTGCAGCGCGTCAAGTCCGGCCACACGGTGCAGATCAAAGCGCCGAAGACCTATCGTCATATCAAAGAATACACGGACGCAACCGAGCGCCACTCGGGCAAAGTTCGTCTCGGCGCCAACGGCGAGCTGCAAGGCTACGTGGCCGGCCAGCCCTTTCCCAAGGTCGATACGAGCGATCCGCAGATTGGCCAGAAACTCGCATGGAATTTTTTCTGGCGTTGGCTGGGCGACGACTACAAAACTGGCGGCGCCGTCAAAGGCGGCAAGATCATCCGTTCGGCCATCGAAAAAGACGGCGCCGAACGGCGCGCCGATTTAGTCTCCTACTTCATCTTTCCGCGCACGCGCTACAACTCAGACCCGCGGCCGGCGATCCCCGGCTACGAGCACATCGATTACATGCAGCTGCGGGTCGACAGCTACCCGCGCGACGCCGCCGGCACGACCACTTTAGAGATACGCTACGCGGACCCGGGCCGCGCCGACGACCTTTATATTTACTTGCCGAGCATTCGCCGTATCCGCCGCGCGACCACCACGCAGCGCTGCCAAACGCTGGCACCCAGCGAATTTAACCTGGACGACATCAACAGCTTCACCGGCAAAATTACCGATTTCAATTACAAGTATTTGGGTGATAAAAAAGTGCTGGCCAATCTGAGCCAAGAAGAGCTGCCGTTCAAACGCAAAACCGGTGACTATTTACCGCTCGAAGAGAAATGGGAAGTGGTCGACACCTATGTCTTGGAAATCACGCCGAAAGATTCGAGCTATTGTTATCCCCGCAAGCTCTTGCACCTGAATAAAGTGACGTATGACACTCACTGGACTTTGGTTTGGGACAAACGCGGCGAATACTGGAAAGAACAGTTCGGCATGTTCACCCCGGTAAAACTCGCCGACGG
This sequence comes from Deltaproteobacteria bacterium, assembly GCA_016874755.1. NCBI lineage: Bacteria > Pseudomonadati > Myxococcota > Myxococcia > Deltaproteobacteria bacterium. The sequence goes on from VGTH01000002.1 coordinate 212,762, forward strand.
CCGCGAAGTTTGGTCGGTGGGCGATGTCACGATACACAACGTGCAGAACGGCCGCAGCACCATCGTCACTTCCACTCGCGCCTACAACAAAGGCTACCCGGCCAGCCTGTTTAGCCTGTCGACGCTCGAGAACATCATGCGCGGCGGCTCGATTGAATAGACACACCGTTGAAAAATTCTCGTAGGGGCGACCGGCCGGTCGCCCTCTTACCTTTGCGTCGCCCGATGAAGTGCTTTTTTCCCTACTCGTAAGTTTGCTGCTCATAGCTCAGTGCATCGGCAACCAAGCCTTCGCCGCCCAACCGAAAGAACCCGCGCTGGCGGAAAATTTCTATGGTGTTTCCATTGTTGGCGACCATGTTTGGATCGTCGGCTACTACGGGACCATCCTCTATTCGCAGAACCGCGGCCAAACTTGGCGCAAGCAGAAGAGTCCCACGCGCAACGCGCTCTTCGCGAGCCATTTTCTCGACCGTCAACGGGGCTGGATCGCCGGCAGCTACGGCACGTTGCTGCGCACCGACAACGGCGGCGAGAGCTGGCAGGCGGTGCCGACTGGCACCACCGAGCATCTGCTGCGGTTGACGTTCATCGACGAGCAGTCCGGTTGGGCGGTCGGCTCGCGCGCCTTGGCGTTGCGCACCCACGACGGCGGCCGCAAGTGGACCAAGTCACAGCTCGCCGGCGGTTTCACAGTTGGCGATATCGGTTTCATCGACCCGCAGCGCGGTTGGCTCGCCGGCGAGTTCGGCGTCATCTATCGCACCAACGACGGCGGCGACACCTGGAATAAGCAACCGAGCCCGGTGGAAGTCGCTTTCGCCAGCGGCGAGAACCGCAATCTCTTCGCTTTGCTGTTTCCCGATCGCGCCACTGGTTTCGCTTTCGGGCTCGACGGCGTGATCCTAAAAACTGCCGGCGGCAGCGACTGGCAGGTTGTGCGCGACAAAGGCTCCGGACCGAGCCATCATCTATTTGCCGCGACGGCGCATAACGACCGGCTGTGGGCTGTCGGCGAGCGCGGCATTTTTCTGCAAGCAGCGGCCGATGGTTTAGACTGGCGCCCGGTCAAAGCCGCGACACCACGTTTGACTCTGAACAGCATCGCCTTTGGCGGCAGCGGCTTGGGACTGATCGTCGGTAACCGCGGCACGGTGTTGCGCAGCGCAAACGACGGCGCGACCTGGAGCACGCTAAAGCTGCAACTCGATCGCCCACCGGAGAACAGTAAACCGTGAGGCGGCTGGCTTGCTTCATCGTCGGCAATCGCGCGCCGATCCTCGCGCTGATCGTTGCCGTCACACTTGGCTTTGCTTACCTGGCGCTCAAAATCGAAACTTTCACCGCGTTCTCGGACCTGCTACCCAAAGATCATCCCTACATTCGCGTGCACGAGCGCTTCTGGAAAACCTTCGGCGGTGATCAGTTTGGGTATCGGTTTCGGAGAAGACTACGGCATCTACATCGTCTCGCGCGCCATGGAAGAATATCAGGGGCGCGGCCGCAGCGACCTCAACGCCGCGCTCGTCGACGGCGTGGCCACCGCCGGCAAAGCCGTGCTCTACACCGCTTTCTTGATTTCCGCCGCCATCGCGCTGTGGTCGTTTTCCCCGCTGCGCTTTCAAGCCGAGATGGGTTATCAGCTACTGATTATCTTGACGATGAACATGCTCGGCGGCTTGCTGTTCATACCGGCGCTGCTGGCGTTGTTGAAGCCAAAGTTCGTCACGGCGGGGACGGTGGGCTAACTCGTCAGAATGCTTCGACGGGGCTCAGCATGAACGGATTGTTTCTTAAAGATTTCAACTTCCGATCCGGTCGCCCTGAGCCTGTCGAAGGGCTCGTAGGCATCTCTGACTTGATTCGGCGTGGGTTAAACTTTCTACGGCTCCTGGACCGGGTGCGTATCCTTACCATCGAAGGCGGGCGCATAAACGGCCATGGCCACCGAGGGCTCGCGGTGCGTGTTGACGAAGTAATGCATCACGCCGCGCGGGATGTGCACCACGTCGCCGGCTTTCAAGTTGATGCGGTTCTTATCCATAACTAAATAGCCTTGCCCGCGCATCATGGTCACGGTGACGTCGTGGATCTTGTGCACGTGAGGAATTTCGCGGTCGCGAATCTGGACAACATGCTGGCTGGCGCTCTCTGAGCGGCCCAGGTTCGCTACTTTGATATTTTCCTGCGGCCCGATGGGATTTTCCGCAAGAATTTTGTCGAGCTCGATCTCGCGGTACTCGTTGCCGTACTGCACGTAGAAATGCGGCCCGGATACGCAGGCGGACAGCGCGAACGCGAGGCAGAGCCTCCAACTATTTCTTGAAATCATAGGCGAGCTCCAGAAACTGGACGAGAATGCGCGCCGTGACGCCCCAGACATCCCAGCCGTTGTTGATGTAAAAATGATAGCTGGGATGGCCGCCCGGCGACATATGCGCGTCTTTGACGTAACTCGCCGGCTCCATCAACGAACGAATCGGAATCGAGGCAATCGCGATGGTCTCCGAATGATCGAGGCGAAACTCGTAGTGCGACGGAATGATGCCAACCACGGGCGTGACGACGATGCCGTAGCCAGCGGTAAACTCGTCCAGCCGACCGAGCACCTGGACATGCTCGGGAACGACGCCAATCTCTTCGTGGGACTCGCGCAACGCGGTATGAAATAAGTCGGGGTCTTCAGCATGGACCCGCCCGCCTGGGAAAGCGATCTGGCCCTTGTGTGTCGGCAGATTGTCGCCACGTTTGGTAAGCACGAGATGATCGCCGTCAGCGCGCTCTTGGATCGGAATCAGCACCGCCGCCGTTTTGTGGCCGTTGCCCGGAATCAGCTCCGGCGTGCGCGTTTGCAGGACTTGAATAATTTTTTCAGCGATCATGCCACAGCTATTTTTGACTCGTGCTGACTGTGATACAACCGCTCCAATTTAGTCAATCATCGAGGAAAAGACTAGCGTCTTATGGCTTCCTTCCCCCTTTGAAAAAGGGGGACCGAGGGGGATTTGTCTTTTGCGCACTTGGAAAATCCCCCCTGCCCCCCTTTGCCAAGGAGACTGTGTCGCAATTGTCATTCTGAGCCGAAGGCGAAGAATCTGCTGCATACAACTGCGCGAAAAAGCAGATCCTTCGCTTGCGCTCAGGATGACAAACCCGGGAATTTTGCGCATTACGACACAGTCTCAAGGAGGGGAATACAAAGATCTCAGCATTGTTGAGCCGACTAGCGACACCACAGTGAATTATGACTGATCGACAAATTCATTCCGCCATCCGCATCCTGCGCCGCGAAGTGCCCAAGTGGGAAACTCCTGTCGTCACGCTGATGGCTGAAACCTACGCGAGCCCGTTTCGCGTGCTGATTTCCTGTATTCTCAGCTTGCGCACCCAAGACGCCACCACCGCCAAAGCGTCGCATCGGCTGTTCGCCGTTGCCGACTCGCCGCAAGCGATCGTCAAACTATCTGCCAAGAAAATCGAGAAGCTGATCTACCCGGTTGGCTTCTACAGAACCAAGGCGATCCAGATCATCGAGATGTGCCGCACCATGATCGACGAATACTGCGGCAAAGTGCCGGATGAAATTGACGAGCTGCTCAAGTTCAAAGGCGTTGGCCGCAAGACGGCCAATCTCGTCGTCACTCTTGGCTACAACAAGCCGGGCATCTGCGTCGACACCCATGTGCACCGGATATCGAATCGCTGCGGCTACATCAAAACCGCCACGCCGGAGAAAACCGAGTTCGCCCTGCGCGAGAAGTTGCCCAAGCAATATTGGATCGAGTACAACAACTTGCTGGTCAACTTTGGTCAACATCTGTGCCGGCCGATCTCACCGGTGTGCAGCGAGTGTCCGATCAAAAAATACTGTCCGCAAATCGGCGTCGGCGTGAGGCGATGACCATGGCGCAACCAGTTCAACAAATTCCTCAAGGCTATTTCACCAAGAACATCGAGCCCGTCGGCTATCACGACTTGAATGGCAAACCGGCCTTCAAGCTGGCGATGCAAGAAGCGAACAGCTGTTGGTATCTCTACGTCGCTCATCTCTGGCACCGCGGCTGGAGCGTGCTCGATGTTACCGACCCCGACGCGCCGCAATACTGCACTTACGTTCCCGGCCCGGAAAACACCTGGACCATCCAGATCCAAGTCGCCGATGGCAAGATGATCACCGGCTTGGAGCGCATCGCGCCCGGCTGGGGCGGCACCGATGGTCAGCCCAGCGCCGAAGTTTTTTTCATCTTCGATGTCGGCGAACCGGCGCAGCCCAAACGGATCGGCCACTGGCAAACCGGCAGCACCGGCACCCATCGCAATTTTTACGACGGCGGAAATCTCGTCCATGCCGCCGCTGGCGCGCCGGGATTGACCGGAAAAATTTACCGCATCGTCGACATCGCCGATCCGGCGAATCCCAAAGAAGTCGGCCGCTTCTCCCTGCCAGAACAGCAGCCCGGCGCCAATCCTCAGGGCCTAAAATACTCAAGCCACGGCCCGGCGCATATCGAAGGCAACCGCGCTTACCTTTCCTACGGTGACGGCGGCGGCATCATTCTCGATGTTAGCGACATGGCGCAGCCGAAATTAATCAGCCAACTCGCCTTCCGCGGCATCACCGCGACCCAGGGCATTCACACCTATCTGCCGCTGCCGAAACGCAAGATCGCTCTCATCAACGACGAAGCGATCCGCGAGCATGGCGACGAGGCGTTGAACATGGCCGGCATCGCCGACATCGGCGACGAGAAAAAGCCGCGCATGATTTCCTTGTTTCCACTGCCAGAACCGGCCCCGGAGAGCGAGCTAAAGAATTTTTACGAGAAAGCCGGCCGCTTCGGCCCGCACAACCATCATCATCCAAATCATCAAGCGTGCTTGGAGGACCGTGACGACATCGCTTACCTGACATACTTCAACGCTGGGCTGCGCGTCTACGACATCCGCGACCCACGCCAACCCAAGGAGTTCGCCTACTTCGTCCCGGGCGATCCAAAAGTGCGGATCGGCACCAAACCCGCGCAACTCGCCGCTCAATCCGAAGACGTGCTGGTCGACCGCCGCGGCTTCGTCTATTTAAGCGACAAAAACCACGGTATTCACGTGCTGCGTTTACAAGACCTTTGGCCCTATCAGAACTAGCAAACATCTCGCTGGTAGGGATGATTCGTCTATGGGGTCAGACTTTTGTTTCTCGACAATTTTGCTGCGGGTACAACCGTTCATCAAAAATAGCCAACCAGCCGTCCGAGGATCAACGCCGTCAGCCAACTGACGAGTGACACAAAGGCAGCGAGCCGCGAGCGGAGCGGCAGATTGGCATGAGGCGCGTCTGTTTGCGGCTGCTGAAATCCTGGCAATCTGCCGATTGTCAGAACGTTCGCCGCACCGATGGCCACGACGACCATCTTGCTGAGGAATAGTTCAGAAGCAACGTACTCGCTCGCGCGCGCGATGAAAAGGAGGAAGCCGCACGTTACCGCAATGGCCAGCCCGGTGGCGCCGGTGCGAGCGAGAACTCGATAGAGTGGGACGAGCGGAACGGAAGGCCACACGCCGAGGAGCCGCAGATCCAACGGCACAATCGAGCCGACCAGCACTGCCACCCCGAGAATATGCCCGGCGTTTACCAGCGGATAGCTCCAGACCGAGTTGCGTAGCGCAGCCGCGAGCGGCGTTGCTTCCAGGGCCGCAGCCCAGTGCTCGATCATGGCGGCGCTGTAGGACGGTTTTTCAGGACTTGCGGTCCGGATACAGATTGTAGCTTTTTCCGTTGACAACCACACGCTCGGCCTTCATCAGCCGCTCGCCTTTTTTCGCCGAGCGATGGCCGTGCGCAGTGATGATTTGTTTCTTGGCGAGCAACTCCGGCTTGAGGCCGGCATTATCGTTGCGCCACGGCTGGCCCACTTCGACGATCCAGCTTTCGCCGTTGACATTGAGCGTTACCTCGCCGTGGGGATTGCCGAGTCGCACCGCGGTAATCTCGCCGGTGAGTTGGAATTCTTCAGCGGTCGCCCAGCCCCAGCCATGATGGGCCCAAGCTGCCTTTGCCAAAATCACTGCCGTGAGCAAAACGCATAGCGCCAGACGAAGTTTTTGCCACAGTGAGCTCATCGCTGATCCTCCTATCGGAAGCATACTTCATTGTAAATCTTCCGATGGCCAAGCACCATGCGAATCGTCGTCTTGAAAGAGCGGGGCAGCGTCGGCCCCGCCGAGGATCTGCGGCAGTACATGCCCGAAAAAACTCCGGTGGTCAGTCCATCAGGTTTAGCGATTTCGTAAACGTAGTTGGCGCCGATGATGCCGCCGGCCCCAACCATGTTTTGCACCGTGACGATCGGGTTGCCAGGGACGTGCTTGGGAAAGTAGCGCGCGATCGGCCGGCCGAAGACATCGGTCGGCCCGCCGGCCGAGAAGTTAACGAGGAAGCGAACGGTCTTGCCCTTATAGTGGGGCTCCTGAGCGTCAGCGAGCGAGAAACTGGCTAACAGCGACAAAATTAAAGCCAAACTCACAGCGAAAAATTGCCTGTTCATGATTCGCTCCTGTTGCTCGGAACCAAGAATACGGAATGTCTCTCGCAAAGGCGCCAAGCCTGTCGCGAGCCATGTCGAAGGGGCGAAAAGTTTCGGAAAGGGAATATTCACCACGAAGGCCACGAAGATCACGAAGATAAGAGAAGAAAATCAAATTATTTTGTCCGAACTTCGTGTCCTTCGTGTGCTTCGTGGTGAGATTAGATTTTAGTTCGCAACAAGGTTGCGCGATCCGTGCCTATTGCGCCGACTTCTCCGGTCGATAAAACTCAACTGCGTTCTTGTAAAAAACATTGGCCGCCCGTTCTTCGCCCAATGCATTCAGAACCAAATCGTAGTCGCTATCGAGATAAGGCCGCGGAGCGCGAGTGGACGGCAGGTCGGTGCCGAACATGAGCGCTTTCGGATTGGCAGCGTAGAGTTCTTTCAAAGCGGGCGCAACGTCGAAGTTCACGCGTCCGAAACCAGTGGCTTTCACGCGGATTCCCTTTTCGGCGAGCTTGAGCAGCGTTGGAAATCCCGCTTTAGAAAGCCCGATGTGGTCAACACTAATCTTCGGCAGCGAGACAAGCGTGTCGAACAGCGGCGCCAAGTCGGTGGAGTCGATGTACAGCTCTGTGTGCCAGCTAACCAATTTGTGCACCCGCCGCGCAAAGTTTTCCAGGTGGCGAATATCCTCCGACCCGCCGCGCTTGACGTTGAAGCGAACTGCGCGCACGCCGGCGTCTTTAAGTTCGTTTAACTCCTGATCCGAAATGGTTTGCGGTACTTGGGTGACGCCAACAAAGGTTGGACCGAGAACTTTCAAGGCATGGAACAGATAGGTTTGATCAAGCTCCTGAAACGAGCCGGAAACGACGGCGCCGCCGACAAGATCGATGTCTTTCACCCGCGCTAAGTAATCTTCGCTGGTAAATGCGTCCGGCATGAAGCCCTGATTGGACACGACGGGAAAGTTTTTGTCGATAATATGAAAATGGCAATCGAAATATTTCTGCTTCAACGGAGTTCTCCTCTAAGTTTCTTAGACTCGTTATCGCAGAATGGCGCCGGGCGATCAAATCGCCCAAACTACGCCCAACCGAGGTGCTCGACAATGACCGAAAGCGTGGGGTCAGGCAAAAGGTGGCCGAGTGGCGGTTTGGCGCGGCGGCAATGGGTGTTTGGGTTGCGGCTTCGACCCTTTGCGTTCTTTGCGCCCTTTGCGGTAAAAAATCTCCGAAACCGATGTTTTACCAAGGAGCCAAGCATGAACCGACTCTCGCTAACGATGGTCCTTACGCTCGCGATTGGTTTGTCGTTGCCGCGGCTGAGCTACGGTGCCGAGGCGATGCAAAAGATTCGCTTTGGTCTGCCATCGCTGGCGCTCTCCTACATGCCGCTTTACGTCGCCCAGGAAAAAGGCTTTCTCAAACGGTCCGGTCTCGAAGCCGAGTTCATCCAGATGAACACGGCAATCCAACCCCAGGCGCTAATCAACGGCAACATTAACTTTATCCCGGGGCTATCCGCCGGCATCCCAGCGGCGGTGGCGGGTATGCCGCTGGTGGTGGTGATGAATTTTTATAGCTTTACGCCGTGGACCCTTGTGACTCAGAAAGACATCAACAAACCGTCGGATCTACTCGGCAAAAAGATCGCGGTTTCCGGCTTACGTACGACTCCGTACCAGCTCATGACCGCGTTCTTCAAGAAATATGAGCTAAACGAAAAAGAAGCGACCTACGTCTTCACCGGCGGTACCGGCGGGAGCTTCACCACATTGGCCACCGACCAGGTTGCCGGCGCCGTGCTGGTGGCGCCCTATGACGATAAAGCGGTGAGCAAAGGTTTTAAGAAGTTCATGATGATCGGCGATCTGCTCGACATTCCGACCGCCGGTCTGGTGGCGACCCGCGCTGAGATCACCAACAATCGCGACCGCGTGCAAAAAACCATCGCAGCGGTCAGCAACGCAATCGCTTGGATACGCGGTAACCAGCCTGACACAGCTCAAATGCTCGCCGACAAGTTTAAAATCACGGTCAGCGAAGCGAATGGCACCTACGGCACGCTCCTCAGCATGCTCAACAAGGACGGCCGGCTGCCGCTCAAAGTTGTGCATAGCTACCTGGATCTTCTGCGCCGCGAGAGGCCGATTCCCGCCGATGTCGACCCACAGAAGTTTCTGGATTTCTCCATGCTGCCGGGAGGGAAATAGCCATCCGCTCGCGTCGGCCGTGAAACTTTTCTTCAGCGTAAGTGAATTAAAGTCACCGCCCCCAACACAGTAACCAAAGAATCTATGACGTTCAGGTAGGTTTCTTGGTTTGGGCAGTGTGCGTTGGGGCGGTCGGTCTCCACCGTGATCGGCGCGGCCACGGGCATGAATGCTTCAAACCCGTGATTGCTTTCGCGATATTTTTCTTCGGTGGTTACGAGTTTTCGTATCACCTCGCACTCCACGTTGAAAAGCGACCAAAAGGGCGCGAGAGCTGGGCTCAAGATTTTTTATTGCATTGGAGCGTCGCGCGGATTAGTTTTTGGGGATGCCAGCGCCAAAGAAAAAATCGACCAAAATACCCGCCGAATTTCGCGCACTCATTGCCGCAAGTCCCTCGCCCGCACTAGCTGAAGCGAACTTTCAAGGTTTAATCGACGCCTCAGACAGCAAGAGCGCGAGCAAGCTTTCCGCCACTGACAAACCCAAACTATTCTGTTTGCTGGGCAGCAGCGCTTTTTTGAGCGATGTGCTGATCCGCGAGGGCAAGCAGTGGCCAAGCTTGTTTGTCCGCCAAGTTAAGGCGGCGCAGAAGAGTCCTGCCGAGCACTTGCGTAAGCTGGAAGCGGCGATCAAAAAATCTCAGTCCTTCGATGAATTCTGCGCCGCGCTGCGGCGCCACAAACAGCGCGAATATCTGCGCATCGGCGCGCGCGATCTCATGCCGGAAGTTAGCATGGAAGAAACCGTGCGCGAGCTGACGGCGCTGGCCAGCGCTTCGGTGGATGCGGCCTATCGCTTCTGTCGGGCCGAAGCGGAAAAAGACTACGGACCATTGCATCTGCCGGGAACCATCCGACCCAACCGCTTCGTGGTTCTTGGTATGGGCAAACTGGGCGGCGGCGAGCTTAATTTTAGCTCGGACATCGACGTTATTTATCTCTATGAAGAGGACGAGGGCGAAACCTCTGGCGGGCGCCGCGGCAAAACCGGACCGCGAGAATTCTTCAGTGCCATCGGCCAGAAGATCATTCACGCGATGGGTGATGTCACCGATGAAGGCTTCGTCTTCCGCATCGACCTGCGGCTGCGTCCCCTCGGCGCCAACGGCCCGCTGGTGCAGTCGGTTAATTCGGCGATGACTTACTACGAGTCGTGGGGACAATGTTGGGAGCGCGCCGCGCTGATCAAAGCACGGCCGGTGGCGGGCGACATTGAGCTCGGCGCGGCTTTCATGAAAGACATCGAGCCATTTATCTACCGACGCTATCTCGATTACACGACCGTCGACGAGCTGCGCCACATGAAGATGCGCATCGAAAATGAGCTGCTCACCGGCGATGGCAAAGAACGCAATTTGAAGCTCGGCTACGGCGGCATTCGCGAAATCGAGTTTTTCACCCAAGCGTTGCAGTTGGTCAACGGCGGCTACCAACCAACGGTGCGCGGGCCGAGCACGCTGCCGGCATTGGTTGAGTTGGCGCGCAACAATCTGATTTCCGCCGACGAACGCGACAAGTTGACGGAAGCCTATCGCTTCCTGCGCCAAGCCGAACATAAAGTCCAGATCGTGCAGGAAGCCCACGCCCACTCAATTCCCGAGGGCAAAGAAGAAGAACAGGCCTACGCGCGCCGGCTCGGCTACAGCGCCAGGGGCAAACTCAGCGAGCGCGAGCTTTTCTGGCGCGATCACAAGCGCACGACCAAAACTGTGCGGGAGATTTTCGACCGGCTTTTCTACAGTGCGCAAAAAGAAATCCAGAATGACGGTGCAACAGAAGTCGGCACAATCTGGAACGATCTCGATCAGAAAGATCTCATCGTCAAAGAACTCGAACAAGCGGGTTTCACCGACCCGGCCCAAGCTTACGAAAATCTGCTCGCGGTGCGCGATGGCGAAGTCTACGCACCGCCGAGCCCGCGGCGGTTGAAGGTCATGCGCACACTGGGACCGGCGCTGATGGCGGAGATCGCCAAGTCCGGCGCGCCGGACCAGGCGCTGTTAAACCTTTCGAAGTTCAGCCACCGCATCGGCAGCCGCACCGGTTTTCTCACCTTACTGGCCGAGAATCCGAAAACCATGCGGCTTTTGATCACACTATTTTCCGATAGCCAATTTTTGACCGACCTTTTTTTGAATCGCCCAGAGCTGATCGACACTTTGATTCGCGTCGATCTAACTCGCGTCGAAAAAACCAAAGAAGAGATGCTCGCCGAGCTAAACGCCGCCATCGGCGAAGCCGACGACGTCGAAGCCAAGCTCAACGCGCTGCGCCGTTACAAGTCCGAAGAGTTTGTTCGTATCGGCCTGCACGACCTTGGCGGCGTGATTGAATTGGTGCCGGTGCTCCAGCAGCTTTCGGACCTCGCCGAAGCCTGCGTCCATGCGGCGCTCAATTTGACGCTGGAGGAGCTGCAACAAAACTTCGGCAAAGTTGCCGCTGGCCGCTTTGCAATCATCGGCGGTGGCAAACTGGGTGCGCGCGAAATCGACTACAACTCCGACCTCGATTTGGTTTTTATCTATGACGCCGAAGAAGACGCCGGGAGCGCCGGCGGCAAACGGGGAAAGCTGCCGGCGCACGAATTCTTCGTGCGTCTTGGACAAAAGCTTCTGACCTATCTTTCTTCGCCCACCGAGGAAGGCATCGCCTACAAGATTGACATGCAGCTCCGCCCTTCGGGAAAAGCCGGGCCGATCGTCTGCTCGCTCGAGGCTTATCGCGACTATCACAAGAGCGGCGCGCAGCTTTGGGAACGCCAAGCGCTGATCAAAACGCGCTTTATCGCCGGCGACGCAACGCTTGGTAAACAGGTCGATAAGTTTATCGAGAATCTTGCCTACGGTTTACCGCTGCCGGCGGGCGGCGCCGACGAGATTCATCATTTGCGCATGCGCATGGAGCGCGAGCTGGCCGACGAGGACGAAGGTCGATTCAATTTGAAGAAAGGCCGCGGCGGCTTGGTCGACATCGAGTTTCTCACACAGATGTTACAGCTCGCGCATGGCCACCGTTTCGCCGCGCTGCATCGGCGCGCTACGCTCGACGCGCTCGCCGCACTGCAAGCTCAGAAGCTTATTAGCAAAGCCGACTACTTGTTGTTGTCGGAGGGCTACCTTTTTTTGCGCCGTTTGGATCATCGTCTGCGCATCGAGCGCGATCGCTCCATCGACACCTTCGAAGCCGAGCCGGGCAAGCTCGACGGCATCGCGCGCGCGCTAGGATATAAGGTATCGAACAAGGCGACAGGCAAGCGCAAAAGCTTGTCCGGAGAAAAACTCTTGGGCGACTACCGCGTGCGCCGTGACAGGGTTCGCTTGTGTTACGAAAGGCTTTTTAGCCAAGCGGCAAAATAAAAAGAACGATGTTATAAATTTATGATCTCAATTGATTTAGAGATTTAGGTATTTAATAGTTAATTAAACGATTTCTCTGGATATATAGATTTATCGATATTATGTGTGCTTCGGAAGGATATGTTAGCTATATAAAAATTTTAAAATAATATTCTTGACAATAAACCAACCGTGCGTTATCTTCGGCAGCATGAAAACCCAATTGCTTAAGGGCATTGCCCTTGGTTTGTTCGTCTCCACCATGGCTTCGCCGCTATTCGCGCAGACGGCAGCACCGGCCCAACAAGCCGCTGAGCCAGCTGCGGGCGAGGAGCTAGGGTATGGGGTAGGATCGGTGCTCGCCAATGTGATCTACATGCCGGCGAAGATCACCTACGCTGGTTTGGGATTGCTCGCGGGCGGGCTTAGCTACGTGCTGTCGGCGGGCCGCGCCGATGTCGCCAACAACATCATTTACCCTTCCGTGAAGGGTAACTATGTGGTGACGCCAAGCCATCTAAAAGGCACCGACCCGCTCTATTTCGTCGGTGCCGCGCCGGAACAGGCGCCGGTGCAGAACTACGCGTCGGGTCCTGCGGCGGCGCCCAAGCGCTGAGCGACGCAGACCCCGCGTTTCGAAGCTTTGATAAATTCTAATAGGGCCAGCACATCCGTGCTGGCCCCTGCCTCTTTTTCCATCTGCTGCACGGCTAACGCTAAGTTACTGCCCGAGCGAAACAATACTTTGTAGGCGTTGCGAATTGCGCGAATGCGCGCTTCGCTGAACCCTGCCCGCTTTAAACCAATCACGTTGACGCCGCGCACTGTGTGTTGCAGCTCGATGATCGAAAACGGCGGCACATCGCGGCTGGTGCCGGAGAGTCCGCGCATCAAGGCGTACTCGCCGATGCGCACGAACTGGTGCACCGCGCAGTTGCCGGAAATGAACACGCCGTTGCCCACCTCCACATAGCCCCCTAGCAGGGCGCCGTTGGCCATGACGATCTGATTGCCGAGCTGGCAGTTGTGGCCGACGTGTGACATTGCCATTAAATAGTTATCGTTGCCGATCGTTGTTGAAGAACCCGGCTTGGTGCCGCGGTGAATCTGCACATGCTCGCGAATGATGTTGCGCTCGCCGATTTTCAAATAACTCTCTTCGTTCTTGTAAGCCTTGTCCTGCGGCGCGCCGCCAAGCACAGCACCGGGATGAATTTCGTTGTCGGCGCCGATATCGGTCCAGCCGGTCAGCACTGCGTGCGCGAGCACACGAGTGCGCGCGCCAATCTTGACTGGACCGTCGATGACTACATAGGGGCCGATCTCGGTGGAAGCCTCGATTTGTGCGCGTGGATCGATGACAGCAGTGGGATGAATGCTCATCTACGTCACGATAGAAAAAGGGCGGGTTTGAAACCCGCCCTCCATGTAAATTTCGCAAACGTCATTCATTGCAGTTTCTTGCTACCGAGGTCGTCTTCATCATCATCGAGATCGATCTCGATTTCTTCGGCGGGAATCTTGTAGCGCTCTTCCACCCACGCACCGAGATCGATCAATTGACAGCGGTCTGAGCAAAACGGCCGATGCGGGTTGTCTTCCCAAGGGCTTTCTTTGCGACAGGTCGGACATTTTACTATGAGCGGCATAAGTCAGCGTAGTGTCTCATGAGTAAGCGTACTTATCGTTGAGATGCGCTCTTTTGTTTTTTACCACGAAGATCACGAAGGGACACGAAGTTCGGAAAGAACTTTATTTTTCTTCTCTTACCTTCGTGGACTTCGTGCCCTTCGTGGTGAAAATTCCCTCTGGTGGCAAGCCACGAATTTGGCACAAGGTACAATCAGCGTGATACAGTACAACTAATTCTCGAAGAACAATTCTTCGGCGCTGAGCTTTTTCTCCATCAAACCCTGATCGAGCGAATAGCCGACAAAGCGCTCGATGTTGACGCGATTCTTCGCTAAGCCGTGCGGCCACGGGTCGTCGCCGAAGGCGGCGCGCTCTTCCTCGAACAAATGGCGGCCCCAGACAAAGCGCGACCAGTTGGGATCGTCGTAATATTCCATGCAGGCTTCTTTAGCGTGATCGAAAGCCGCCGTGACATTTTTCGCGAGCCAGGGATTTTTCTTCAACACGTCGTCTTTGAAAGCGATCACATGCATGATCGGATAGTAACCGTTCTTTTTGAAATACTTGGCTTCCTCGGCTTTGGGATCCGCGAATAGCCGGCGAATACTACCTCCGCCGCGCAGCGCCTCTTTGGGAGGATGGGGCACGAACAACGCGTCGATCTCGCCTTTTTCCAACATGGCGCCGATTTTTTGCTCGGGCTTCAAGAGCTGCATCTTAACACCTTCAATAGGTTTCAGCTCCACTGCCTCTTCTTTCATGATGTACCAGTCGAGCTTGCGCCACGGCACAGCGTACTCGGTTTGCAAATCGCCCTTGGCCAAAACCGATAAAGTGGTTTGAAATGTGCTCAAGCCGACTTTCTTTCCCACCAAATCTTGCGGCGAATTGATGCCAGCATTCTTATTGACCCACATTTGCGACAAGCTGAAAAGGCGCCGCGGGAAAACGGGTATCCCAGTAAACGGCATGCCGCGGCTCTTGGCGATCAGATACGACGACAACGACAACTCGCAAATGTCGAACTCGGCTTTCTGCAGCATGCGTTCGTGGCGGTCTTGGCCATGTTTCAACGGATGCGACTGGCCGACCTCCAGCGCCTGCACCTCCGCACCCTCGACCTGCACTGACCCGTCGAAAAACGGCATGTGCCGATCGTAGTGCGATAGAGCCATCGTGAGTTTCAGTTGGGCCATGAAAATCCTCGATTCGCAAATATTCTGGCAGCCAATTCTTACTGCATGAAAACAGTCTTGTCCAACCCTACACCTGGATTTACGTGGGGCACGTTGAACTTTCAACCTTGAACTTTGAACTTATCTCCCGCTATAGTCGCGCCCGAGCTTCGACCGGTGCGCGCATTGCGCGCTAACAGGGAACAAAAGGAATCTGGCGGCGCTATGTTCGACGCTTTTATCGAGGGACTCTTTCTCGTCTTGCAGTGGAAAGCTTTCAGCTTGATGCTAGTCGGCATGGGGCTGGGCTTTTGCGTCGGTTTACTTCCGGGCATCGGCGGCGCGGCCACGCTTGCCTTGATGATTCCTTTTGTTTTCAAGATGCAGCCGGCGGAAGCTTTTGCGTTTCTTCTCGGCATGCACGCGGTGGCCGCCACCACCGGCGATATCACCTCGGTTCTGTTCGGTGTGCCCGGTGAGGCGATCTCCGCCGCTACCGTTGTCGATGGTCATCCCATGGCGAAAAATGGCGAAGCCGGCCGCGCGCTCGGCGCCGCGCTGATGAGCTCGCTGGTTGGCGCACTGATCGGCGCCATCGCGCTGGCACTGGCTATTCCGATCGTGCGCCCGCTCGTGCTGGCTTTCGGTTCGCCGGAGCTATTCATGTTAGCTCTGATCGGCATCTCCTGCATTACTTCCCTCAGCGGCGCCGGTGTGCGCGGCCAGATCAAGGGCTTTGCGATGGGCCTGCTCGGGCTGCTCGTGTCGACCATCGGCCAAGAGCGCCAATCCGGTTCGCTGCGCTTCGACATGGGTTTGATCTACCTTTGGGAAGGTCTCGACTTCGTCCCCGTGCTAGTTGGGATTTTCGCCATACCTGAGATTATCGATCTGGCGGTGCGCGGCACTTCGATCGCCGGCGAGCGCTCGCGCGAGAAACTGAGCAGCGGTGTGATGGCAGGCATCCTGGACACCTTCCGCCATTTTTGGCTGGTCTTTCGCTGCTCTGTGGTCGGCGTATTTGTCGGTATCTTGCCCGGCGCGGGCGGCGGGGTCGCACAGTGGATGGCCTACGCCCATGCCGTGCAGGGCGCAAAGGACGCCAAAGATCGCGCACGCTTCGGCAAAGGCGATGTGCGCGGCGTGCTCGGCCCTGGGGCGGCGAACAATTCCAAAGAAGGCGGCGAGCTGATTCCCACGGTGGCCTTCGGCGTGCCCGGCAGCGGCGCCATGGCGATTCTTTTGAGCACTTTTTTGATCATGGGTCTGTCGCCCGGTCCCGAGATGCTGACCAAACACCTCGCGGTTACCTTCTCTATGGTGTGGACCCTGGTGATCGCCAATATCATCGCGGTCGTGTTGTGCCTAGCGGTACTCGACCAACTGGCCAAAGTCACCAACGTGCGCGGCGGCTTGATCATTCCTTTCGTTTTGTTGTTGGTGTTTGTCGGCAGCTACACCGCCAATGGACAGATCAACGATTTGATCGTCACGCTAATCTTCGGCGCGCTCAGCTAGTTCATGGTGCTCTTCGGCTGGCCGCGGCCGCCCTTTGTGCTAGGGTTTGTCCTGGGCAAGGTCATCGAAACCTACTTCTTCATTTCGGTGGCCCGCTATGGCTTTCGCTGGCTCAGTCAGCCGACGGTCGTGATCTTGATGATTCTATTGGTCGTTGTGATCGCCTATCCCTATTTGCAAAAGCGCCGCCGGCGCGAGACTGGACAAGCCCATGCGTAGCGGCGCAATATTCTTTTGTCTGTTCTTGATGATCGTGGCCGGCGGCGCGCTGGTTTTGGCGCGCGATTGGCCGTTCAATGCCGCGCTGTTTCCGATGGCGGTAAGTTTTCCGCTGCTCATGCTCGCCGGCTGTCAGCTCATCTTACTGCTCAGGGGCAAAGAGGACCCGACCGAAACGACCGCCGTCGATTTGGAGTTCGCGAACGACCTGCCACCCCAGCTCGAGCGCCGCCGGGTAATCGCGATGTTTAGCTGGATCGCCGGCTTCATCGCCAGCGTTTTTCTTATTGGCTTCCCGTTCACCGTCCCGCTTTTCATCTTCTGCTATCTTCGCTGCGCCAGCGGGACCGGCTGGCTGCCGACGATCGTCGCTACCGCAATTACCTGGGCGATCTTTTATGGCTTGTTTCAAAAGCTCGTGCACTTGCAGTTCGAGCAGGGCGCCGTACAGGCGTGGCTTGGACTATGAAGACGACTCTATATTCCTTTTGCTTGACTCGGATCGGCTCAATCGCATACCCTTGCGGCGCTTCGGAACGATGGTCGTCAGGAGATCGGCAGCCTTACAGGAGGATCGTATGGAATCTGCTCACCCCATGGCCGCGATGCCAGTTCTTGCTGCATTTCTCTACTGCGCCGCGTCCGCATCAGCGCAAGGGAATTTCTACGAAAGCAAAGCGGTGACGATTCTCATTGGCGCCAAGAGCGGCAGCTTGGAAATCGCCGCGCTGATCGTTGCGCACCACTTGGGCAAGTATTTGCCAGGAAAACCGGCGGTGATCTTACACCATATGCCGGGCGCGGCCCATCTGCTTGCCACCAATAATGTTTACAATGTCGCGAAACCCGACGGCTTGACGATTCTCGCCGCCAACCCCAACGTCGCTATCGCCCAGTTGTTAAAAGTGCCCCAGGCGCGCTTTGACATCCGCAGGTTTCACTGGCTCGGCTCCTCCGGCGCCGACGGCGCGATGTTTTCGATCCGCCCCGATCTACCCTACAAGACCTTCGATGAGCTCAAGCGAGCCGACCGTGAATTGGTCGCCGGCACCACCGGGCCGGGCTCCAACGCGCATGACTTTCCGCTGCTGCTCAAAGAGTTTGCTGGGCTCAAGATCAAGCTGGTCGCAGGCTACCCGGCCAATAGCGATGTTTTGCTCGCGGTCGAAAGAAAAGAAGTCGACTCCTGGTCGGCGTTAGCGACCACGATCAAGCTCGCCGCCGATCGCGGCGCAGTCCGTCCGCTGGTGCGCAGCCGCGTGGCTTTGGCAGGATTCGAGAATCTGCCGGTGGACGAAGATCTCGCCACCAGCCCGCTCGGCAAATCGCCGATGAGTATCAAAGGCATTCCGCAAGCGATTGGGCGCGCCTTCGCGGTTCATCCGAACACGCCGAAAGATCGCCTGGCGCTGCTGCGCGAAGCTTTCGCTAAAGCAATCAGAGATCCGGAGCTGATCGCGGAAGCGAAGCGCGCGCGCATCGAGTTTTCCTACATCTCGCATGAACAGGTGACGCGAGACTTTAATGCGTTGTTTAATCAAAGCCCGGAGACGCTGCGCGAGATGGGCAAGTACATCAAAGCGGAGAGTTAGGAATATCTCCCGCAAAGGGGCAAAGACGCAAAGTTCGGGAAAAATGTTGTAAACAAAAAGTCCGTCTTCCCTTTGCGCCTTGGCGCTTTTGCGGGAGAAAATTCTTTGGAGTAGCGATGGCGAATCTTGGTTTTGTCGGTCTAGGAGTTATGGGCAGCCGCATGGCGAAACGCCTACTCGACGCCGGTCACTGCGTCACCGGCTACAACCGGACCAAGTCCAAAACGCAATGGCTTCTCGACGCGGGCATGAAGTGGGCCGACAGTCCGCGCACGGCGGCACAATCCAGCGAAGTTGTTTTCTCCATGATTGCCAACAACAATGCGCTGCGCGCGGTCACCGAAGGGCCGGACGGAATTCTCGCCGGACTGAATGCGGGAAAAATCTATATCGAGATGAGCACCGTGAGCCCGGCAGCGATCCGTGAGCTCGCTAGACAAGTCGAAGCCAAGAGCGCTGCCATGCTCGACGCGCCGGTCTCCGGCAGCTCGATTACTCTGGATGAAGGCAAGCTCTCGTTCATGGTCGGCGGCAAACGGGAAGTTTTCGAAAAAGTCCTGCCCTATCTTCACGCCATCGGTCCGAAGGCAACCTATGTCGGCGGCCATGGTTTGGCGGCATCGATGAAGATCGCAACCAATTTGAGCTTAGCCGTACAAATGCTGGCGTTCAGCGAAGGCTTGCTGCTCGCCGAAAAGAGTGGCATCGCGCGCGAAACCGCCGTCGAAGTATTATTGAATAGCGTCATGGCCTCGCCGATGGTCAAATACCGCGGCCCGTTCGTGCTGAACATGCCCGAGGAGGCGATCTTCGACGTCAACATGATGCAAAAGGACCTATTACTCGCCCTCGAGATGGGCCGCCAGCTCGACGTCCCGCTGCCAACCACGGCGATCACGAATCAGATGTTGACAACCACCCGCGCCATGGGTTTCGCTAAGAAAGATTTCGCCGTCATTTTTGAAGCGCTGGCGCGAATGGCGGGAGGGAAATAGTTTCGAGTTTCGGGTTTCGAGTTGAGGCCGGGGAGTTTTGGATTAACCCGAAACGCGGAACTCGGAACCCGAAACTGAACGCCGGCGAATAATGAGAAAATGGCTCACACGAAGAAAAAAACGGCTAAGCGATCGAACCGCGAAGCATCCGGCGTTCACGACGAGCGCTGGCTCCACTTCTATCGCCAGATGTTAAAGATTCGCCGCTTCGAAGATGAGGTGAATCAGCTCTACCTCGGCGCCAAGATGCCGGGACTCGCGCACTTGTATATCGGCGAGGAAGCGGTTGCCGTCGGCGTCTGCGAAGCGCTGCGCCAAGACGACTATATTACCAGCACGCATCGCGGCCATGGCCACTGCATCGCCAAAGGTGCGGCGCTCGATAGAATGTTCGCCGAGCTGCTCGGCAAAGAGGCCGGCTATTGCCGCGGCAAGGGCGGCTCGATGCATATCGCCGACCAGGACACCGGCAACCTCGGGGCTAACGCGATCGTCGGCGGCAGCGCCGGCATCGCGACTGGCGCTGCGTTGTCGATCAAGCTGCGCGGCACGGACCAAGTCGCAGTTTGTTTCTTTGGCGACGGCGCGTTGGGCCAAGGGCTGCTCTATGAATCGATGAACATGGCCGCCTTATGGAGACTTCCCGTGATATTTGTCTGCGAGAACAACCAATACACGGAGTACAGCCACTATCGCGAAACTACCGCGGGTGACGTGAAAGCGCGGGCCGCGGCGTTTGGCCTGCCTAGTCATTCGATTGACGGCCAAGAAGTGCGCACGGTTCATAGCGCAGCTCTCGACGCCGTCGCGCGAGCGAGACGGGGTGAAGGTCCGAGTTTTCTCGAATGCCAAACCTACCGCTTTCATGGCCATCATGTCGGCGATATCGACCGCGCCTATTACCGGTCCAAATCCGAAGAGGAAGAATGGAAATCAAAGCGCAACCCGGTGAAGCTGCTCGCCGAATGGCTAACCCAGAACAAATTGGCTGGCGCTGCGGTACTGGCAAAGATCGAAGAGGAAATATCGACAGAAGTTAAAACGGCCGTGGAGTTCGCCCTGAACGCGCCGTTTCCACCCGCGACCGAAGTGAGTGAACATGTCTATGCCTAGCTATTGCCGATTTTGCATTCGAATCCAAAATCGGCAACCCAAAATCCAAAATCATCAAGGGGTTTATATCTGAAGTGGCGACTGTGACTCAACAGAGTTTGGCAGTTGAGAAAAGCACCCGCGAGATCACCTTCGGCCAGGCCATTTACGAAGCCCTCGCCGAAGAAATGCGCCGCGATCCGACGGTATTCGTCATCGGCGAAGACGTCGCCGAAGCGGGCACGCCGTTCAAAGTTCTCTCTGGCTTGGTCAGAGAATTCGGCACCGAGCGCGTCATCGACTCGCCGATTTCCGAAGCTGCCATCGCCGGCATCGGCGTCGGCGCGGCGATGACCGGCATGCGCCCAATTGTCGACATCATGTTCGGCGATTTCATCACGCTGACGATGGACCAGATGGTCAATCAAGCGGCTAAGATTCATTACATGTCGGGCGGCAAGCTCAAGGTGCCAATGGTGTTGCGCACGACGCTTGGCGCGACGCGCCGTTCGGCGGCGCAGCACAGCCAGAGCTTGCACGCGTGGCTCAGCCACATTCCCGGCTTGAAAGTGGTCGTGCCGGCAACGCCGTACGACGCCAAAGGCTTGCTCAAGTCGGCCATCCGCGACGACAATCCAGTGGCTTTTTTTGAAGACAAGATGATGTACCAACTGAAAGGCATGGTGCCGGCGGAAGAATACTTGATCCCGCTGGGAGTTGCCGATGTGAAGCGAGCGGGCAGCGATATCACGTTCGTTGCCACGAGCAGCATGGTGCATGTCGCGCTCGATGCGGCGAAACTGTTGGAAGCCGAGCGGATCAGCGCCGAAGTCGTCGATATCAGGACAACCGTGCCGCTCGATAAACAGACCATTATCGAATCGGCGAGGAAGACTAGCCGCGCCATCGTCATCGACGAAGGCTACGAGCGCTACGGGGTGACTGCGGAGATCGCCTCAGTGATCGCCGATGGGGCATTCTACCATCTCGACGCGCCGGTCCAGCGCATGGGCGCGATGGATGTGCCCGTGCCGTTCTCGCCGGTGTTGGAAGATCAGACGGTGCCGACGCCAGAGGCGGTGGCGGCGATGGCGAAAATCTTGTGCGGGAAATGAACCATCCCGAAACTCTTAGGAGGGGAGGTTTCTCATGGGCCTTAAAACCTTCGGCCTAATGGCCGTCGACTGGGAAGAGCGAGTCAATATCGAGCGGCTGCGCCAGGAGCGCCTTGCGCGTGTGAAGAATGCCCTGAAGAGATCCGAGCTGGGTTCGCTGCTCTGCTTCGACATGAACAATATCCGCTACATCACCGCCACACACATCGGCACATGGGCGATGGACAAGCTAGTGCGTTTTTCACTCCTGCCGCAAGATGACGAACCGATTCTGTGGGACTTCGGTTCGGCGGCGCGTCATCATCAAATCTACTGCCCCTGGTTGGGCGAGCGCTCGCGCGCGGGGATTTCAACCTTGCGCGGCGCGACCAATCCGGGCTCTGGTTTGGCCGAGGATGTCGCCAAGAAAATAAAGTTGGAATTGGAAAAGCGCAACTTGCACAACGAACCAGTGGGCGTCGACGTGATCGAGATGCCGGTGCTGTTCGCGCTGCAAGCGCAAGGCATTAAGGTCATCGACGG
Organism: Deltaproteobacteria bacterium; assembly: GCA_016874755.1. NCBI lineage: Bacteria > Pseudomonadati > Myxococcota > Myxococcia > Deltaproteobacteria bacterium. The sequence goes on from VGTH01000002.1 coordinate 234,701, forward strand.
CCAGCAGTTGATGCACGAAGTGCGAAAGATCAAGACACAGGACGAAATCACGCTGCTTAACACCGCCACCATGATGGTCGATGCCGCCTACGAAGAGCTGTATCAATTCATGAAACCCGGCGTGCGCGAAAACGAATGCGTCGGTGTGGTCAGCAAGACACTTTACGATTTGGGCTCGGAGCACGTCGAAGGCGTCAACGCGATCTCCGGCGAGCGCTGCAGTCCGCATCCTCATGTCTACACCGATCGCGTGCTCCGCCCCGGCGATCCGGCGTTCTTCGACATACTACACAGCTACAACGGCTACCGCACTTGCTACTATCGCACCTTTGCCGTGGGCAGCGCGTCGCCGGCAATGGTCGATGCTTACAAACGCAGCCGCGACTACATGGACGCGGCGATCAGCATCGTCAAGCCGGGTATCACCACCGCCGATGTCGTGAAGCTCTGGCCCAAAGCAGAAGAATTCGGCTTTGCCAATGAAGAAGCGGCGTTTGCGCTGCAATACGGCCACGGCGTCGGTCTCTCGATCTGGGAGAAACCGATCTTTAGCCGCCTGGTTTCACTCGATCATCCCGAGGTCATCGAGGAAGGTATGGTCTTCGCGCTGGAAACCTACTGGCCGGCGTCCGATGGCTGGTCGGCGGCACGATTGGAAGAAGAGGTCGTTGTGACGAAGGATGGCTGCGAAGTGATCACGCGCTTTCCGTCGGAAAAGTTGTTGGTGGCGGGAACGCATTATTTCACGGCGGGCGGCGAATTACCGAGTACGCGTGAAACGCAATCCAACTTGAACAACCCAGGAGCGCTGGACAGAGTGAAGGGCTAAGACGCTCAAATATTTCAAAGCGGACCATGGCAACCAATGTAATCATGCCCGCGCTCGGGGTGGCGCAGCAGACTGGCACACTTCTCAAGTGGCTTAAAGCCGAAGGTCAGAAGGTGACCAAAGGCGAGCCGTTGATGGAGATCGAAACCGACAAAGCGACCGTCGAGATCGAAGCAGCGGGATCCGGAGTTTTGTCGAATCTGACTGCGAAGCCGGGCGATCAAGTGCCGGTGGGGCAGACGATTGCGCTCATATTGGCGCCGGGGGAGACGGCGAGCTCTGCCGTGGCGCGCCCTCACCCTAACCCCCTTCCACAGAGCTCAGGACAGGCTCTCCCAGAGGGCGAGGGAACAAAACCAGCTCCAGTTTTCGAAGTGGCAGCCACTCCTATCTCACTCCCTCTCCCTCTGGGAGAGGGCGCATCAGTAGCGCTATCCAACGCTTCTAGCACAATCACTGGCCGGGTTCTCGCCTCGCCCAAAGCCAAACGCATCGCGAAAGAACAGGGAATCGACCTGAAGACGCTCCGCGGCAGCGGCCCCGCAGGCAGCGTGCTCGCCGCAGACGTGCTGCGTGCGCCGGCTGAATCAATTGACGCATCACCGACTCTAGCTACACAGATAGAGCCAAAGCTTATCCCCCTCACCCCGATGCGCCGCATCGTCGGACAGCGCATGACCCAGAGTAAACAAAGTGCGCCGCATTTTTACATCAGCATGGACATCGACATGACGGCGGTGGGCAAACTGAGAGGCGAAGGGAAAGAGCGCGGCGATGCAGTCATTCCCTCGATCAATGATTTCATTCTGCAAAGCTGCGCGCGTGCGCTGCAAGATTTTCCTGGGCTCAATTCGAGCTTCACCGAACAAGGAATCAAACAGCACGCCGACATCAATCTCGGCGTCGCGGTTGCCCTCGACGAAGGCCTGGTGGTGCCGGTGATTCGCAACGCCGATAGACTGAGCCTCTTGGAGTTAGCGCGGCAAAGCCGGCAGCTCGCTGAAAAGGCGCAAACGAAAAAACTTTTTCCACTCGATTATGAAGGGGGCACGTTCACCGTCTCCAACCTGGGCATGCTCGGCGTTGACTGTTTCACGGCGATCATCAATCCACCGCAGTGCGCGATTCTCGCCGTCGGCCGAGTGGCGCCGCGGGTGATTGCGGAGGACGGCATGTTTGCCATCAAGTCCATGGTGACGGCGACCCTCTCGGCTGATCATCGTGTGATCGACGGCGCGCTTGCCGCTCGCTTCTTACAGACGGTGAAGAGCTACTTAGAAACTGGAGCCATATGAAATCGTGCATTCGAAAGGAGCGTGCCATGAAGAAAATCGGCTTCTTGCTGCTAGCGTTTTGGTTGTCCTCCGCTCTCTCGCCTGCTTACGGACAAAAGGTTGAGCGGCTCAATTTCGTCGGCGGCCCGCCCGCCGGTGTGTTCGGCATCTTCGCCACCGGCATCGGCACCTATTTGTCGAGAACCGTGCCGAACCTAGACGTATCGATTACCGCGACGGGCGGCTCGGTGGAAAATCTGCGCCGGGTAAACAGCGCTGAGGCGGAGATGGGTTTGTCGTTTGCCTCCGACATTCATGAAGCGTTCTTTGGCCAAGAGCAGTTCAAAGGCAAACCGCTCAATAATATCCGCGCCGTTGGCCTGGTGTTTTTCGGTGTGGCCCACGCAATCACCTTTGCCGACAGCGGCATCCGCACCGCCGACGACTTGGCTGGCAAGCGCGTCGCCGTTGGCACGCCGGGTTCGGGAACCTTTGCCAGCGCCGAACGAGTTTTTCGTTCCCTGGGCATCTGGGACAAGCTCAATCGCATTCCTTTGCTCGGCGCCCAGGCCGGCGAAGCGCTGAGCGACGGCAAGGCCGACGCATTTTTCTGGACCGGTCCTGAGCCCGATCGGGTGACCATGGAAGCGGCAACCAAAAAGCCGATTCGTGCCATCGATATTTACACGCCGGCAACCAAGACTGATTTCTTTAAACAGTTTCCTTACTTCGCACGCTATGTCTTTGCCGCCAATTCCTACAAAGGCATCACCGAGGACACGCCAACCCTCGGCATACCGGTGATCTGGTACGTGCACAAGGACCTGGCGCCGGCACTGGTGCAGAAGATCACCGAAGCGGCCTATAACAAAGACGGCAACGCCCATATGCTCAAAGTGCATGCTGGCTCCAAGGACATGACCGCGCAGCGGGCGCTGCAAGGCGTGACCATCTCGTTGCACAAAGGCGCAGAGGATCATTGGCGCGCCGCCGGCATTCAAATCTCCGATGCGCTCCGCGCTAAATAATCTCCCTCATGTCGGAAGCCAACGCCGAAAAGCCGACGCTGCTGCGTGCCCTCGGCGGTCCTTGGGACCGCGCGCTGAAGCTCATCATGGGAGCGACCGCGCTGTATTACGTCTGGGCGTCCACCATCGGCGTCGTCTCGCTGCAGTACTATCGCGGCATCGCGGTGCTCTACAGCCTGGTGATTCCACTCTTACTTTACAAAGGCTGGCAAAGGGCGCCGGCGGCGCGGCCGGCATTTACTGATTTGCTGCTGGCCGCCGGGGCCACAATCAGCGTGATCTATTGGATGGCCGAGCATGAAGCGATGGCCTACCGCGCCGGCGATTACACATCGCTCGACGTTGCGATGGGCGCCGTCGCGCTGGTCATCGCCATCGAAGCAGCGCGCCGGGTGCTCGGCTGGGACATGGCACTGTGCGCCATCGTGCCAATCGCCTACGCGCTGTTCGGCAGTTACCTGCCCTACATCGTCGGCCACCGCGGCTATTCGATGCGCCGCGTGATCGAATATGTTTATCTCACCTCCGACGGCATCTTCGGCATCATGGCCCAGGTCTTGGCCGAATACATCATTCCGTTCGTCGCCTTCGGCGCATTCCTGGAGCGCGCCGGCGTGGCGCAATTTTTCGTCGACATCTCGCTTGCCAGCCTCGGCCGTGTCGCGGGCGGGCCGGCGCAGGCTTCGGTGGTTTCCAGCTTGCTCATGGGCACGATCAGCGGCAGCCCGATCGCCGAGACAGTCACCAAAGGCTCGATCACCATCCCGCTCATGAAGCGCGCCGGCTTCCCCGGCCACATCGCTGGCGCGGTGGAAGCCGCGGCATCTACCGGCGGCGCGATCATGCCGCCGGTCATGGGCGCCGGCGCGTTCATCATGTCGGAGATGACCGGCATTCCTTATCTGGAAATCATCAAAGTCGCGGCGATCCCCGGCATTCTTTATTTTCTCTCCGTTGGCGTGATGGTCTATTTCGAGTCGCGCAAGTTGGGCCTCAAGGGTTTTGCCAAGGAAGAGCTGCCGCGCACGGCGGAGGTTTGGCGCCGCGGCTGGTATTTGCTTTTGCCGATCGCCGTGTTGATCGCGGTGATGATCGCCGGCTACTCGCCCCAGTTGGCGGCGCTCTACGGCATGCTCTCAACCATCGCTGTCAGTTGGATCCGCCCAGAAACCCGCATGGGCCCGGCGCGAATCTGGCAGGCCCTGGTCAATGCCGGTAAGAACTGCGTGTTCGTCGCCGCCCTCACCGGTTGTGTCGGCGTCCTGATCGGTGTGCTCTCGCTGACGGGAATCATCATTCGTTTTCCCTACATGCTTATTGAGCTCGCCGGCCAAAGCGTTTTGATCACCATCGGCCTGATCGCGATCGCGACTTTTGTCCTGGGCTTGCCGCTGCCCATCACGGCGACCTATCTGGTGGTTGCCGTCGTCGCCGTGCCGGCGCTGCTAAAGCTCGGCGTGCCCATGCTATCGGCGCATCTGCTGATTTTTTGGCTTAGCCTCGACTCCAACATAACGCCGCCGGTGGCGATGGGGCCCTTTGCCGCCGCGGCCATCGCCCAGGCCGATCCGATGAAGACCGGCTGGAGCTGTTTTCGCTTCGCCAAGATTATCTACGTCATGCCGCTGCTGTTCGCCTACACGCATATTTTGCTTACCGGCACGCCGGGGCAAAACATCGCCGCCATCGCCTCGGCCGCCCTCGGCACGATCCTGTTTTCGATCGTCAGCACGGGTTTCTTTTACGTGAAAATAAGCTTGATCGAATGGCTGCTGTTGGCGGCCGCCACGGCACTGGCCTTTGTGCCATCGTTAATGACGGGTCTTAGCGCGTTGGCGATCTTCGCCGCTGTCTTCGTATGGCAACGAAAACGCGCGGCGAGTTTAAGCGCGGCCGCCCCACTTAGCGAAAGCGTCGCAAAATGAAGCCTCCTACCGGCCAGTCTCCCAATCGAGTGAACCGAGTTCGGAATTAACGCGGAACCCGGAACACGGAACTTTGAACCCAACCTATGGCCTATCAAGATTTGCAAGCATATCTGAAAGCTTTAGAATCCGCCGGCAAGCTGCACTGGATCGAGCAGCGCGTCGACCCGGCATGGGAAGTCTCGGCAATCACGCGGCACACCTTCGATAGCTACAGTTGGAACGACCGGCCGGCGTTGGGCTTTCGGCGCGTCGGCGATTGCCCAGTGCCGCTTGTCATCGGCGTTATCGGCGGCTCGCCGGCGATTTATGCGCACGCGCTCTCAACGACCGTGGAGAAAATTCCCGAGGTTTGGGAACAAGGTCAGCGCCGTCCCATCGATCCGGTGCTGGTAAAATCAGGGTTGTGCAAAGAAATCATTCTTCGCGGTGGCGATGTCGACGTGTTGTCATTGCCGCAAGTGGTCTGGACGCCGAGCCAAGATCCCGGTCCATATATTACGGCGCCGGTGGTTATCACAACCGACCTTGAAACCGGCCGGCGCAACGTCGGCACCTACCGCGTGCAGATGAAAGCGAAAACCCGAGTAGGCCTGTACGTCGGCGGCACGCAGCATGCGGCCAAACATATCCGGCAGTATGAAGCGGCAAAAAAGGACATGCCGGTCGCCATCGCCATCGGTATGGACCCGACCATCGTGCTTTGCTCGATCAGTAAATTCGCCTACGGCACCGACGAGTTGGCGGTTGCCGGGGGCTTGCGCGGCGAGGCCGTGCCTTTGGTGCAGTGCGAGACTGTCGATCTACAAGTGCCCGCTAATGCCGAGATCGTCATCGAAGGAGTTCTCCGCGCCGGCTACCGCGAACCAGAAGGCCCGTTCGGCGAATTCTCCGGCTACATGAGTCCGGGCGGCCAGCAGCCGGTAATCGACGTAACCTGCATCACGCGGCGCAAAACGCCGATCTTTCATTCGTTCCTGAGTCAGATGCCGCCGAGCGAATCGAGCTGCATCCGCAGTCTCAGCCGTTCGGCCGCGTTGTGCCACCACTTGCGCAACGTGCTTGGCCTGCCGGTCAAAGACGTTCACTTCACCGAAGCGTGCGGAGCGAGCGGCATGCTGGTGATCTCGATGACGAAAGAATATCCCGAGCAAGTCAAAGAGGTCGCTTGGGGTGCCTGGTCGCTGATGAACAAAGAAGGCAAGTTCACCGTGGTCGTCGACGACGACATCGACGTGCGCAACCCGTTTCAAGTCGAATGGGCCATGGGCTTTCGCGCCCAGCCGGCGCGCGACACTTTTATGGTCAGCGGCGTGGTTCCCTCCGGTGTCGATCCATCGACTGCCCCCGCCGATATCCCGCAGCACGACCCGCGGCGCCGCACCGGCAGCAAAATCTTGATCGATGCCACCCGCAAACATCCCTATCCACCCGCGGCGCGCGTGCCAAAAGAGTTCATCGAGCGGGCGAAGAAAAAGTGGGCCGAGTACGGTTTCAAACCATAAGCCGGCAAGCCGGCTGGCGGCCGCTAAACTCACATCCAAGATTTGGCTATATACTCGCGACCGCTGGTAGACCCCAAGAGAGGAAAAGAACATGAGCCAAGCCGGCATTGCCACGAAAGCCGCCAACCGTAAAGAATCTGATCTGGCCGCCACCATTCTGCGGGTGGCGTGGCTGGCGATCCTCCTGGGTGTCGGAATGGAGTTGCTGCTCCTGATCGTCGCCGCCTTTCGTAGCCAAATCCCGGGCATCGAGCCCATCATCGCGGGGCTGGTGCAAAAGGTCTCATGGTCGGGTCTGGTGTGCACCGGCCTGGCCTTTGGCAAGGCGGCTTCGAACAGCAATCCGGGCTGGATGGCGCTTGCCGGGCTATTCTCAGCTCCCACCGCGTTTAGTGTCGCGCGCGCCCTACACAAAAGCACGGCCCACGCGTTGAAAGCTGCCGAGGGTGGAGCCGCAGCGGCCTTCCCACTTTTGATCGCCGGTTTAAAGGGATTGGAGTACGCCGCCCTCGGACTGATTCTCGGCTGGGTCGGCAAACGTTTTGGACCGAGCTTGATGGCCTACGGCAGCACTGGCTTAGCGATCGGCGTCGTGTTTGGCACGCCCATCGCCGAACTCGCGACACCGGGCGGCTTTGGCTCGGCAAAGATCATCCCGGTGCTGGTCAACGAGGTCCTGTTTCCCGTCGGTTGCTCGCTCGCTCTCTATGCCGCCGAAGCCATCGGCAAGAAAGCCGCGGCGGCTCATGAGCCGCCCGACGACGATTAGCGAAAACGCTCCGCCGCTTCGGTCCAGCATTACTTTTTTCTATAATGTCCCATCATGTGGTCGTCTCGCTCGATCGGGCTAGCGCTGGCAGCCGTGGCACTGCTCGTCGCACCGGCGCTCTGGTTGTGGTCTATATCGGCTCCCGCGCCGGGTAGTGCACCGTTACAGGTCGTGCGTGCTTACTTGCGAGCACTACAAGCGCGCGACTTTCATCAAGCCTATCGCCACATATCGACCCTCGACCGCCAAGCCCGCGACGAAGCGAGTTACTTGCGCGCGCAGGAAAGCAACCGCGGCTTCGCACTGCGCCTGGCGCGCAAAGCGGCGTCCTACGGCTCGGTCCATTTGCGACGATACACGGTCGATGCAGCCGGGCTGGCCGAGATCGGCGTCGCCTATCGCTTTCCGTCCTTGGACGAGCTGACACCTCTTTATCGCAGCGATGCGGCGCGATTGAATCAACTCAGCCGACACGAGCAAGGAGAAATTTTTCAACAGCTCGAAAACCGCCAACGCGAAGGCAAACTTATTTCTGTTGAAGGCCAAGAAAATCTGCGATTGACCAAGGACCCCACCGGCTGGAAAATCGTTCTTGGCTGGGCTCAAGGATTACCCGTCAAGCTTAGCGTGATCACGGACTCCAAAGAGATCGAGGGCCGGCTGGCGCAAAGCGAAATCGTGGTTAGCGGCGAAGAACCTTTCCAAGTGTACTTGACTCTAAGAAACCACGGCACGCGCGCCCAGCGCGCAACTCTCTTGCACCGAGTAGAACCGCCATCTCTCGGTGAAGAACTGGCCATGATTGAGTGCGGATTGAGCCGGCCGGTGACGCTTGCGCCGAAGAGCGAACGCGAATTCGCCATGGCTTACTTGCTTGGCGCCAACGCGCGGCAGAGCGCCAAAGCGCTCGAGCTGAGCTATCGCATCGAGACTAGCCTTGCGCCGTAATTGGGTCCGCCACGACCGCCAGCCCCAGGTAATTTCAGGCTAGCGAGGCGATACTTTTTATGTTTAATTATCTTGGCCGTACAGCGACCGTTGATTGCAATCGTTGAGGAGAGATCCGATGCCGCATAAGCGCGCCAACTATTTTGCCGGTTTCGCCATCGCGCTAGCGTTGATCGCCACCATACATCCGACGCGCGCCCAAGATAGCATCTTCGACAATAAACAGATCGTTCCTTTCGTGCCATCGCCGCAGGAAGTTGTCGACAAGATGATCGAATTGGCCGGCGTTAAAGCCGGCGACGTCGTCTACGATCTCGGTTCGGGCGACGGCCGCATCGTCATCGCCGCCGCCAAGCGCGGCGCGCACGCCACCGGGTTTGAAATCGACGGCGACCTAGTAAGAAAATCCGAAGAGAACATTCGCGCCGCCGGCGTGCAAGACCGCGCGCACATCAAGCAACAAGACATTTTGACGGTCGATCTTTCGCCGGCATCGGTGCTTACCATGTATCTTTTGCCCGACGTCAACCTCAAGCTCCGCCCCAATATTCTGAGTCAGCTCAAGCCCGGCTCGCGAGTGGTGTCGCACTCGTTTAACATGGGTGACTGGGAACCCGATCGCACGGAACGTGTCAACGGTCGGATCATACATCTCTGGACCGTGCCAGCCAAAAAGCCCTAAACGTCTCGTCATGCTCCGTTTCCCCGCTAAAATCCGCGGCATCCGCGGCGCTGTCGCAGTCGCTCTTCTCACGGTCTGCGTTCAGTCCGCAGACGCGGCGGAATCTCCTGGCGAACTGGGCACAATTCATCAAACTCTGGAACGCTACCTGCACGCGACCTACGCGCGCGATTTCAAAAACGCCTATGCTCACATAGCCGCGCAAGATCAGCGTCTAAAGGATCAGCGGACTTTTGTTCGCGAGCGCGGCAGCTTCGCGGGGTTCGCTTTGGAAACCGCGCGCCGGCTCGCTGTCTATATGGAAACGAGTTTGCTCGAACATCG